>PAVC01000049.1 GCA_002713885.1 Fidelibacterota bacterium | reverse complement strand
CGAGTTACCACCCGCATGGCCGGCTGCCTCTTCTGTGGTCGTACTGTGATCAATGATATATACCTCATCATGATGTCTAGAGCTTATAACAATTTGGTCTAGGTTCGGGTTATAGTCAATCGCATTAATATGTTTCCAGTCCGCATTGCTGCCTCCTGGACCGCCGCCTCCCCCTACGTCTCCATAATTAATATCCATGAGCTCCGGATGTTCGGAGATTACGCCAAAACCAGGCAAACTTGAGTCATAGTCTTGAATAAGATGATCCCATAGATGCCACTCCCAGACAATGTTGGCCTGATTTGGAAGTACCATCTCTAACTCAAGAATAGCTGTTGACCACATTTCTCCTAGTGGATTATCTATTATCTGTCTCCCCATTGCATACGCATCAGCAGCAGTTTTCCTTTCCCAAGCAACCACCAATATATTACCATTCGGCAGAGGCTGAACATCGTGATGGTGCTGGTATATATCATCAGAAACTGTAAACTGCCAGAGTACGGTCCCATCCCATGCAATATGTGCAATGCCTCCACCAACACCGCCAGCGCTCATTGTTGGGCTCTGGACTCTATAAGGATAGATAATAGAACTATCAGCTAACAGATAAGGCATACTCGCAGCTCCTCTTGGGTGCACCCATGTGTGGACCGTGTTCATATTATTATCCAATAAATAGCTCGTCCCTCCTGTACCACCTCCAGGTCCACCGCCTGTTGGTGAGAACAAGGTATATCCATCAAAAACTTCTGCGCTACATAGTGTAATGCCTAAGATGAAGCTAGTTAAAGAAATTTTGATACCATAATTCATAAAATGATTTCCAGTCTAATGTTGTATAATATTTGAACCCTGTCTAAAAAATAGTTTTTATTTTAACATTTAGACTCTACAGTCGTCAAATAGTTAAATATCATAAAAAGTATTCTTATTATGTTCTTATTTTACCACTTATTCATTTAACGATATAACAACTTTACTTTGAAACTAAATAGAAAATTAAAAGCCTATATTACCATAGGAAAGACATTTGGAGTATGGGTTAGTCCGATTACAACCGGTTTATTCCTTTTTATAATGCGAACTATTGTAAGTATCGGATTATTTATCGATAAACTGTTTTATAAGATTGCCAGAAAACCGTACCTAAAGAGTCCCATTGTGATCGTTGGAAACCCTAGGTCAGGGACCACATTCTTGCAACGATATCTTATAAAATCAAATCTTGGTCGTGGTGCCCAACTTTGGCAGCTGATCTATCCGTCTATTGTCCTACAAAAACTNATTAAACCTTTACTCCCNATACTAGAAAAGATCAGCCCCGCGAGACACCACTCTACNGCCGCACATAAGACNAGTCTATCTTCTGTNGAGACAGATGACGTGGGATTATTTTTTAGATATTTTGACGGGTTTTTTCTATATGGATTTCTATTATCATTTGCAGAGGAAGACCTATTTGAATATTTTGATCCAAAAGTTCGAGATACAAGCAAGCGAGACTTTGATTGGTTTGAAAATATTTGGTCTAGAACAGTTGTAAATCAGGATCTGCCATATATCGGAAAACTATTTTCACTAAGCACAAACCTTCCTGCATTCCAAAAAAGGTTTCCCGANGCAAAAATCCTTTACATGGTCAGAGATCCTTTAAACGTCATCCCCTCAGGCCTTAGCCTAGTGACAGGTGTTTTAGACAAAAGATTTGGATTCTGGAGCCTAAATAAAGACAAGCGCGACCAATACATTGAACGGCTTTACAATGCGCTTGTTACACTNTTAAGAAGATTTCATGAAGATTGGACGAATGGGAATATTAATCAATCAAGTGTTTTCATTGTAAGATATGATAAGATGATGAGTAATTTTGATCAGCTNATGGATAGTATCCTTGGCTTTATTGGTCAACAGCCTTCAGATAACTTAGTCAGAGAAATAAAGAAAACTACAGAAGCACAGCGAAACTATAAAAGTAATCATGGTTACGATCTTAAACAATTTGGCCTTAGTGAAGAAAAAATAAAAACAGACTGTAAATTTGTTTATGATACATTTCTAACAAAATGATAAAATCAAAAAAGAATTTATATATTACCATTATCTTGATCGGCATGTTTTCAGTTGTCGCTGCTGAAATAAGGCTAGATAACATAGACTCTATAAAAAACTGGAGTATAATTCAAAAAAAAGTTATTCAAATAAGATGGACTGATTATGAGGGTTATCCAATCTGCCAAACAACTAGCGTTTTACCTTTTTCAATGGAGTCTATTTCATCCATAATTGAGGANGTGGAAAACTACCCAAGTGTGTTTAAAAGGATNCNTAAAACGAATACTCTTGAAAAGGATATTNTACATGTTATGNTAGATATGCCCCTTTTTCTATCAAACAGAGACTACGTGATTCAATATATTAAAAGTAAAAATCAAAATACCTGGGAGTTTACATTTAACGCNGTTNAACATATAGATGCTCCTGAGAAGAATAACTATGTTAGACTTGTGAATGCAGCGGGTAAATGGAAACTGGTACCTAAGAATAAAAATGAGACCTCAGTAAGTTATACCTGGAACGGGGAACTTTTAGGAGACTTTCCTAGCTTCGCACTTGAGAGAGCATGGAAAACGCAGGGAAATGAAATAATACATTGGCTTANCGATGCATTGGAATAAACTTATCNTATCCTCTTTATTATTGTTAATAACCACCACTAAAAGTGAGACAATAAATACCTATAAAGGATATGTAGACTTCTACTATATATCAAGGCTCTCAGATCAGTCTATCATCAACCTACCTTACAGAATTTTTAGTCTTAANGTTGATCACCAGAATGGTGATCTTATGCTAAGGTCTACCATTGCTTTAGAACATAGGTTAAGGAACGATACCTACTTTCTATCAAATAATTCCCCAACAGATTTTGAACTAGACATGAGAGAATTATATCTACAAATGTTTACATCATGGGGAGAGATACGACTTGGAAAAATTATTCACACCTGGGGAAATGCTGATGAAAATAGTCCGGTTGACATAGCCAGTCCTTTTGATTATTACTATACCTTTGACTCTGGCATCAATAAGAAACTTGCTATTTTTTCTTCAGCCATTGATATGTATATGGAGAATATGAAACTAGGGTTAATTTTTTCTCCTCTACACAACACCCATAGGACGCCGCAAATCGATGATGAATTTCCTATCAAACTTCCTGTAAGCCCCTCAGAAGATCAAATCATGAAAATTGGCGGCCTCCCTTATGAGCTAGGTGCCTATATTAACAGATCCTTTAGTTTTGGAGATATATCATTGAATTATTTTACTGGTTATGATCGATTGTTCAACCTATCTGGCGTTAATGGTTTTGGTCACGGGCCAAGCCTGAGCAATCCTTATATTGACGTTGTGTACGGTTATAGAAAAACGAATATGACTGGCCTCGGAAGCACGCTCTTTTTTGGTGATTTAGAGCTTAGAGGAGATGTAGCTGTTTTCAATACGGAAGATGAAAACAATAATATCTCAAGAATTAGTCCTGATAATCCAGAATGGTTTGATTCTCTGCATTATTCCTATCCACTAAATGAAAAAGCAAAATATTTTCAGGCTACAGTTCAACTAGAGGCAGAGCTACCTTTTGATATAAAATTCGTTGGGCAGTTCTTTAACTACGATACGCTTGACTACAGCTCAGATAGTTTACCTCTTGATGAAGATGTTTCAATACCAAACCTTGAGATAAGTGTAGATGAGCTAGACCCAAAAAATATTTTTACACCAGGCTATGGTTCCTCGCTCGCTATTATGACAAAAAAAGCATTAATCCTATCACTTGAAAAGAAATTTTTTGATGACCAACTAATTCTAACTGCATCATCTATTTTTGATATAGATAACACTGGTTACGATGGAACATACCCAGGATCCATTTTATCATTCGAGGCTGCTTATACTATTATCGACAATTTAGAATTAACAGTCGGTATTACAAATATTAAGGGTGATAAGGACCATCCTTTAGGGGAAAACTATAGGCTATATATCATGGAAGATTTTTCTCATATTCGTGCTGACCTAAAATATTCTTTCTGATAAATTTCTTCGTATATCTATGGGCATAAAAATAACTGGCACAGGTATATACCTCCCTCCTCAAATTGAAACATCTAAGGAGACAGCAAAACTTATTGATAAAAGCGAAGAATGGATCATCTCAAAGACTGGTGTTGTTGAAAGAAGAAAGTCTAATATTGATGTAGATAAAATGGGAGCTATTGCAGCATCGCAAGCATTAGAAGGAAACGCTAATCCTGATCTGATCATCAATGCATCAGGCGTACCAAAACAAACGATACCTGATACTTCAGTATTTTTCCAAAGAGAGCTGGGTCTAAATGATATTCCATGTTTTAGCATTCACGGGACATGCTTATCGTTTCTTATTGCCCTAAAAAATGCATCCGCCTTAATTGAATCTAAAACCTATAATAAGATTCTTATCATATCCGCTGATAGAGGCACAGCAGGTAGAAATCCGAATGAGCCAGAAAGTGCGGCACTACTAGGAGACGGAGCAGCTGCAGTATTAATAGAGCCCGGAGATAAAATAAATAATTTTCATTATTGGAAAATGAATACCTGGTCTGATGGTGCAAAGCTTACAGAAGTTCGTGGCGGTGGCACTGCATTACACCCTCAAAATCCAATTACTAAACCAGAAGACAATCTATTTACAATGGATGGCCCCAACATCTATAAGATAGCCAGAAAAAAAGCATACAAAATGGTGAAGAAAACTTTTAAATCTGTAGATTTTGAAAAAACAGATGTTTCATGGGTAATCCCCCATCAGGCATCCGAAAAGGCAGTAACCGCCTATCATGAATACGGAGGCTTTGATAAAAACAGAGTGATAAATATTTTAGATAAAACTGGTAACTGTGTAGCTGCTTCGATGCCAATGGCATTTGTCACTGCAGTTGACGATGGTAGAATAAACCGCGGAGATCTTCTTTATTTTATTGGTACTGGCGCTGGGCTATCAATGGCCTGCGCTTTGGTAAGCTACTAAATCATAACGTTGTACCTCATTAAATTATTATTAAAATTCAATCAAATAAAATCTAGACCCTTTTATAATAATAAATATATTTTATGGTACTAATAATTTTTCTATTTATAATAAACTCTTTTTTATACCCCTCAATCATCTCTCCCTCTGATTCAGATAGTTTAACTTCGATCCATGTGCTAATTGAGTGGGAGCAAAAGCCTTACATTGAAGAGTATAATATCCAAATTTCAGAAACGAATAATTTTGATCCTATTCTAATTGATACGGTCTCAAATATCCCTCTCTTTATTTGCAAAAACAATTTAGCCTGGAATAGTCAATACTTTGTTAGAGTTCAATCTGTAGTAGATGAAATCCCTCAATTAGATTATTATGATACGACAAATTTCTATATTCTAAATCCTCAATACACCGATGTTGGCACAATTAATACAATCACTTATAATGAAAATGAATATTTTGAGGGGATAACTATTTTTGGATTGTACAACCATCATCAGAGTATAGCTTTCGACAAAAATGGAAATGAAATTTGGAACACTGGAGATCATAATAATTTTTTTATGACCACCATTGATCGTTATGGAAATTTTAATGGTTTTAAGAATGAAGGAAATGTGAATAAACCAATAAAATTTAATTTCAAAAACGATATACTATGGATTAGCACAGATCATGGAGACAGGCACGAGTTTAGAGAAATTACTGAAGACCATTATATGTATATTGAGCCGAAATATCAATTTGGTGTAATTCCAAATGGTGAATGGACAAACAGCTTTATTCAAATGGGTTATCTTGCTGATGGAGTCACACAAGAATTCAATTGGAAAGCACAACAGATTTGTATAAAAGACCATTTAAATCAAAAAATATGGGAGTGGGATCCATTTGAATATTTTAGTATGGATGATTTCGATTTATATGGAACCTGGTTTACTGCGATTCATAATGGTGAGTATGATTGGACACACTTAAACTCTTTCTGGTATAGTGAGCCAGAGAGTGCAATCTATTTATCTTCAAGACATTTATCTAGGATCACTAAGATTGACTACCCTTCCGGAAATATAATCTGGAATATTGGCCCCGGCGCGAATCATAACCTTGGCGAAGATAATCTTTGCAATGAAATTGGATTTTCTTTCCAACACCATATCCAAGAGCTTAATGACGGCAGTTTATTATTTTTTGATAATGGTAACAGAAGCGATATTTTTAGATCAACAGAGATGAATGAAAGCAGANTCCTTAGGNTAAGAATAGATAGTCTAGATTGCGAAATAGTTTGGGAATATATTTTGCCAGNAACTAATTATAGTTTTNCAATGTCTGGTGTGANTTTATTAGATAATGGAAACTATCTTATCGCCACCANATCAGATAGTGGAAAAATAATTGAGGTAAATAATAATAAAGAAACAATTTGGGAGGCTGATCTGAATGTTGATTTACATGATACAACGCCCGGTATTTACAGAGCATTCAGAGTCCCATCTATTTTCCCACAAGCATATTCTGTAGTTTTTAATAATTATGAAAATATTTTAAACAATAAAAAAGGAATAATCTTGGGCAGCTCTGATGATTTAACTGTGGAAATCTATAACAAAGGTGGCTATGGGCAAGAATATTCATATTCATTAAGNGACTCATTAGGATTAGAATTTTTTAACAAAACTGGNACCATATTTATACCTAAAAATGAAAAATATAAAATATCTTTCCCAGTGCCAGATTATATAAATAAGAGTAATCTCTCAAATAATTTAATATTTAATATTAATCCAACGAATCACTCATATGCCCATAAATCTTATAATATAGATTTATTAGTATTCAACTCAAATATTAATAACGGTCATATTGTATCAACCTTCCCCAATCCTTCAAAATCCGTTACCACTTGTAAAATATATTTATTAGAGAATGAGAATGTTACCTTGCAAGTATTTGACATACTGGGGAAAAAAATTGAACAATCAAAAGAAANATTTTACCCTCAAGGATTGAACCATATNAAGTGGAACCCTAGAAATAATCCTAGCGGTGTATATTTATTACAAATAATAACAGANAGTTTTACTGAAGTAAAAAAATTAATTGTGATAAAATGACCGNTTTAGNTTAATAAATATATTTATTAAACAAATAAAGATTGATTGAAACAATTATATAATAATGATCGCTATTCAAATATATTATTTTGTTAAGACTACCTTCTTAAAAAGTCTGTCTGTTAAGGTTTTTATCTCAATAAAATATATCCCCGAACTAAACTCCGATGCATTCCAGTTAAATTTGTAAAGGCCTTCAGATGCATGTGAATCAAATATTATATCAACTAATAATCCTTTAATATCATAAACTGCGACCGTTAACTCTTCATTTTTCAATATCCTAACCTCAAAACTAGTTGTAGGATTGAAAGGATTAGGGTATGGGCTATTAATCTTAAGGCTAGAAGGGAATATGATTGATGCATCAATCATAACATTATCACATTCCTGCTGGGCTTCTATTTGAAATGAATAATAAAACTGATCGATGCTAACATTAAAATTCTCACTGCTAGCGATACAATCAGGTACATTTTCGCATAGGCTGTTACCGCCAATTGCAAAATAAGGGAACCACGCGCTGTCATCACTGCTCCAGTCAATACTCATAGAACAAATACATTCTGGTAGTGTGGTCAGATTATTATTAAATAGCCATAGATATTGGAGCTCATTCAGATTGCATAAAGATGATGGAAGTGAATCAATCTCATTATATCCAAGGTCTAAATAGGTTAGATGAGATAGACTGTCAATGTCTTCGATGATACTTCTTAGTATATTGTTTGATATATAAAGAGATCTCAGCTCTGTCAGCATATTAAAACTATCTGGTAATACAGCTATTCTGTTCCACTCAAGATATAGGCCACTTAGGCTGGTCCAGTTTCCAATAGATTCAGGAAGCGTATAGATAGTATCGTTTACACCTGTACTGTTTCCATAGTTTCCTGCTACAAGTATTTTCAATCGCCCGTTAAACCATGTTTGTGTTCCTAGATCTAACGCTGAGTCATATTGCAGTTGGTTCAAACTAATTAGGTCATTCAATGCTTCTAGATCTGGATCATAAAAACAACTATCGCCTACCAGAATATTTACATTTCCTGGAATAGAATTAAAGTAAGTAAAAGCACTATCACATTGAGAAAAAACAAACCTAATAATCAAAGTAAAAACTAATATGAGATATTTTATATCTTTCATTTTTACTTTAGATATAAGACTTTCTTTAGCTGATTTTCATTCCTAGAATTCAGTCTAATAAAATAGACTCCAGATGGTAGACCATCAGCACTCCACTTAATATCAAAATCATGAATATTATTATTAATAGGAATGTTTTCAATTAACCTACCGCTAACATCATGGATCTCAAGATTCGATTCTATATCTTGAATATTAGTTACTCTAATATTAATTGTAGAATTAAACGGATTTGGATATGGCGCTAACAAAGAGGCTTGACTAGGTACTAAGAATGAATCTGTGTCAGTATGTAGTTGTCCTATGAATAATGGTGAAGTGAGTGACTTTTGCATTAATGGTTTGTGAATAGGCGTTACTTGAAATTGACAATGGTTTTCTGTTATTGAAGTATATGTGTTCCCACTAAATGTAATGATATGCTGCTCACCAGGTGAAAGATCTATAGAACCATTATAATCACTAAACCAGTCTAAATTTTCAGAAAAATGATAATTATATGTTTCAGATTTTGAGCCCTCGTTTTTGATAGTAAAAGAAATATTAGCATTACCCTCTGGNAGGTAAACACCNTCGACCTGGCTACTGTTCATTCTAAANTCATCAATTATAACACTAAAGGCTATTGGGTAAAGCCCAGAAATACGATGTGCACGATATACAGCACAAATAGGTTCGCACAGGTTGTAGTTTCCTTGCCAAACCATCTCACCGTTTTCGGAAACNTCNAGAGAGGTACCGTTACCTCCTACTGTTGTAATTAGGTAGTTTCCATTATCAAGTTTTTGAGCATTACCTGATGCAAAACCAAACAAATTTTNNGGAAGAGAATATTNCCAGACAATATCAGCAAGGTCATTNCCAATTGAAATCTCAATCGCTCTCGTTATGGGCGTAGATGTACCTAAAAATTCTTGGCTAAGGTTACCATTATCTAGTGTTACAATATTTCCGTTATCAAGTCTCTGGAGTCCATGCTGAAAGCTAAATCCAAGATCATGACCTATTGTAACATCCCCGGATGGCATATCATGGCCCATGTTCCATATGACTTCACCGCTAGGATATGAAATTTTTGTTATTCTTGATAGGTGTCTAGTAGATATATATATTGCACTTTCCTCCTCAGAAAATATTATAGCATTGACGTGCGTCCAGTCATACTCCTGATAGCCAGTAGAGGTCGGAAGCCAAGTTCCACCTATCGCATCAAAATCATCCATAGAAAAATAATCAAACACACTCCAGCTCCATATTTCTTCCTTGGTATCTTTATCCCACTCCACGANCCTATCACCCACCCAAGGAAATTCTAGCGTAATACCATTGGCTGAAAATCCAAATCCCTGGTAGCTCGATGTCCATGACCCAATAGGTATAGGCCCTAATTGACTNACCGCAACAATACCCAAATAATTTCCATTAGGAAGCTTAATTAAATCATGGTGCAAGAATTCCTCATTTGGCTCTTCCCAGATAAAATCATTATCAATTGAAAAATCAACCCCTGGAAGATTATTCTCTAACGAAGGGTCTGAATAACAACCTAATAAATCGAGATAAGGTGTAGAATTATAGTAGACAATATTATTATCACCTGTGTTCCATACCTCCCTACCATTTTGATCAATCATTGCACTAAAATAGTTATAGAAAGAACCAAAAATAGTTAATCCTGAATTAGACTGCTGATCATTATATAAGTTAGCCGTTGCATCTGATCGTTTTGCATCCGTACTAAATGTATTTGCATCTGACCATGAACCCTGTTGATTATTATAAACAGGTCTAATTCTCCAGAAATAATCACTGCTCCATCCAATATTATTTCTCTCAATAAACATTAGAGAACTAACAATAGTATCAGAAACTACTNAACTAAAATCATCCTCACTTGAAACCTGGAATCTATATTCTAGAGCATCTGGAATTTGCTCCCATTCGAATAACACATGNACATAGTTTAGTATACTATTATTAACTGGTGAAACAAGCTCTGCNTAGAGTGCGGAATAAAAAATNAAAAATTGAATAACAATGTATAAAAATATATTTTTTAGCATTAAAAATTTCAATTATATGAATAAACCAAATANAGTTTAAATATATCCTATTTTTTTAATCTTATGANAAATCTGATCTACTAGTTTTTCTGGAGCGATNCCACTTGAATCAATAATGATTTCAGCATTTTCCGGCGCCTCGTATGGGTCTGANATACCTGTAAACTCTTTAATAACACCTTCCCTAGCCAGTTTATAAAGACCTTTTACATCTCGNTCTTCACACTTATCTATAGAGGTAGACACGTAAATCTCAATATACCCACCTAGTTTGGAGATCAATTTTCTATTAAACCTTCTATCTTTTTTGTACGGGGCTATCGGTGCACAAATTGCTATCCCATTATTTTTAGTAATCTCACTAGCAACAAACCCAATTCGTCTAACATTTAATGACCTATGCTCCTTTGAAAATCCTAACTCACTAGACAANTGTGTTCTAACTATATCTCCATCTAATAATGTTGCAGGTCGACTTCCATTTTCTAATAGTTTNATCAATAAACCGTTCGCAAGCGTAGACTTTCCTGAGCCAGACAAGCCAGTAAAAAAGATTGTGAAACCTCTTTCTGCCTTTGGAGGCCTTGACTTTTGTAGTTCTTTTGCTACCTCTTGATAGGTGAACCAATCAGGTATATCCGTTCCTTCATCTAAATGTTTACGCAGCTCCGATCCTGATACTGTTTTATAATCGATTCCATCAGGAACCTCATCAATGGGCTTGTAAGAATTCTGATCAGGAAGGAAAACTAAAAATTTAAACGGAACCATCTGAATACCTATCTCATCCTTATACTTTTCGATAATATCCTGAGCATCATATGGCCCATAAAATGGATTACCATCCTTATCATTTCCAGGGCCAGCATGGTCTCTACCTACGATTAAATGTGTACACCCATAATTTTTTCTTATGATNGCATGCCAAAGAGCCTCTCTTGGNCCACCCATGCGCATCGCCAGAGGCAATAAACTTAGTATCGCTGAATTATCTGGGTATTTGTCTAACACATGATTATAACAACGAACTCTAGTATAATGATCTACATCTCCTGGCTTAGTCATTCCAACTACCGGGTGAATTAATAGATTCGCATTTATTTCTTTAATTGCCCTTAAAGTCATTTCAACATGGGCACGATGAAGAGGGTTCCTAGTTTGAAATGCAACAATATTATTCCATCCCATTTCCTGAAATTTTTGCTTTAAAACTTCTGGAGTATGTCTTAAGTGCTGATAATCATAATGGTGTGGAAAGTCAATACAATCTAGGGTCCCTCCAACATATAATGGATTACATTCATTTAATAAATAATCAACACCAGGGTGACTATCATCATCTGTCCCAAAAACTAANTTCGCCTCTTTTATCCTGTCCGGCTCCCAAATATCAGTTATTTCCATGANGGCTAAAGAAAATCCTTCTTTATCTTTTAACGTAATTTTATTGCCAATAGATATTGACTGTGCAAACTCAGATGTCACATCCAGCATTATTGGGATTGGCCATAGTCTTCCATCATTTAGTCTTAAATCATTTATTACAGATTCATAATCATCTTTACCAAGAAATCCACCTAATGGAGAAAAACCACCATTAAGGATCATTTCAAGATCACAAATCTGTCTGTCAGTTAATACCCAGCTAGGATAGTTAATTGATTTTTTCTTTAATATATCTTTTGATTGATCGTTCATAATATCGTTAACTCGATTTTTTTAGTAATTAGTTATAAATAAATTTTTTTAGTTAAATAAACCTTAATACAAGTAAAAATATTTGTTTAATCTTGCTGAATTAAGAAAGCTTCAGTGAATACNTCGTCATCTAATTTTGCATCAGGCTTAAATGCTTCTACTCTCATAATCGTATGGTTGCCATTCGGTTTATGCATTTCCAACACAGTAGGTAACCAATAGTTTCCTTTTTTTATTATTTCTTTTACGAATAATGTTTTATCCAACACTGATTCTTTAGAAAAAAATTCTATTTTCCTTATCTGCCATAGTTTTTCATCTACAAAAATCTTTTTTCCCCAATAAGAACTTTTTCTGATTGGTTTTGACAGCAAGACTATACAACTATGATTATCTACTTTTTTCATTCCATCCAAAATAAAAGTATCATCATTAATGTTACGATTATCTAAGTCTTCGTATATAAAGTCTGTTGCCATAAAGGACTTNCCTTTTTCTTTAGACTTAACACGCTTAGCTAATTTTAATTTAGGAAGAAAAAACCACTGATCTGATGAGCCATCAGTCTTTATCCAGCTTAATAAACCTGTGCCATTAACCGATTTNGGTTTTAAAAATTTCACTAGAGACTTTTTAGAGTGCTCTCCAGATCTATATTGTTTATCATATTTTAAAAAAGCTCGAGTTTTTCGTTTAGTTTTTCCAGACTTCTTTCTCACAATTTCTAGATGTATCTCTGATATAGATGATAATGGTTTTGGAGTATTTATGACCTTTTCCATCACACCAATTGCCGTATAATTTTTATCAAAAGAGTAGACAAAAGAAAAATAAATAACAAATATGAAAAATTTATTCAGACTCATTTTCTTTTTCGTTTTTAATAAATAAGAGACCTATGGGCGTGAATATTATACTAATTAGTGCGACAACTAAATAATCTTGTCCCTGTTTAAACTCCGATAGCCCGGCAGCTTGTAAACATAAAAATATATAGATAATAATAAGTANGTCNGTGTTATTGTTTGCCCAAACAACTATATCTTTTAGAGAAATNTCAGTCAAACTCATTAATCCAGCTGAATCGGTTNCAATGCTGACTACCCACCATATTATCATAATAATTGCAACTAGCAGTATTACGACGCTAACTGTTTTATCTTGATTCGCTTGCATTATTTTCGAATAAACTCTGGATCAATAAGACTAACCATCGCTGGTAAAATAGCCAGCCCGCCGATTAAACAGAAACATATAGACGCCATAATCAAAACACTAAATGCTTTTAAAGGCATAAATACAGAATACATAAGAACAGAAAATCCTACAATTACCGAAATACCGTTGAATAAGATTCCCCTACCAGAAACTTTCATAGTATTTTCAATAGCCTGGTCTAGTTCTCCACCTTCTCTAATGTGCTCCCGAAGATGCCACAGAAAGTGGACTGAATAATCAACACCAACGCCAACCAGAATGCAAGTGAGTAATGAAGTCGTCATGTTCAAGGGAATNCCAAAGTTTCCCAAAAATCCAAATATCAGTAAAACTGCAAGCGACATCGGCAAGCTTGCAAAAATGCCACCGATAAAAGATCTAAATACAATAGACATTATTATTAAAATTATTATTGCTGCAATAGCAAGACTGATTATCTGCCCTCGTATAACAAGATGACTTACAGCGCCTAATAAGGCTGCTGGCCCTGCAAGCATTGGCTTTATCGGCTGTCCATCGTAATAATTCGAGTGTATATAATCCTCAGTGTCATCAACCAATGCCATCAGATCAACAGTCCTAACTTTTTTTATTCGAACAAAGCATTGAGTAAAATCTGGATCATCTGTATCATTTAATATTAAATCAAAATCATTATCCTCCCCTGCAATCGAATACAAGAACATATACTGCTCAATAAGCTCTCTNCTCGAAGGTATTTTCAAAGAATCAATGTTCCCATTATTAAAAGAATAATGCATTTTTTTTATTACATCAGCAATAGAGTAGGTTGAACTAACAGCTTTATTTTTTTCCTTTATATGGNTCATTAGTTTGTCAATGTGCTCTANAGAAAGAGGGTCATATATATCACCNTCTATNAGAATATTTAACTGAGTTGAGCCACCAAATGTCTTACTAATTACCCTGCTAGCTTTTCTAATTTTTGAATCTATTGGGAAGAAATGATCTGGCACTGTATCAATCGTAATNTCTCTTATTCCAAAAGAGAAAAAAAACATCCCAACAAACAGAGTTGCTAAGAAAGGCCTACGATTCTTAACAAAAAATTTTCCCCAGNTGACGAGAAATTTATTAACGAATTGCAGACTATTNTCCTTTCCCAAATATGTAGGCCTTGGCACCANAATTAGTATTGCCGGNATAAGAAAAAGNCTTAATAAGAAAGAGACAGCAATACCAAATGATACAAGTAACCCAATCTCTCTTACTTTTGACAATTCATGGGTCATCAAGCTCATNAAACTAATTACTGTAGTGATTCCAGCAAGGAAGATTGGCATCCCAAGTCTTTTCATAGTTCTTTTAAGAGTTTCAGTTCTACTTAAACTTTGATCCATCTTGGTAAATTCATAATAGTGTGAAATAATATGAACACCGTAATTATTTGCGATTGCGATTAGCATTATTGGAATCAAACCACCAATAATTGGAACAGAAATATCTAACCAAGCCATAAGTCCAAANGTCCAAATAATTGAAAACCCTACGACAAATAGAGGAAGAAAAGTTCCAGTCCAACTTCTAAAACTTAAGATNAATAGTAAAATCATTAGGCCTAANGCTATCGGAGTAAATGTCCTCATATCACGTTTGACACTATCAATAGATTCAGCAGAAGATATAATAGGGCTAGCAAGATAAATCTTTTCTGGTTCTTCAAAGTTCTTTACTATCCTATATAGCCTTTCTCTGAACTCTATTTCATCAAAATCTGTTGAAGCTGTTATCTGCGCAACAAAACACATTATATNCAAATCGGCAGATACTAAATTCCCNATGATATCACTAGCATGTATTGTCTCAATTAGGTTTGAGATTTCTATTGAATCAGAAGGCATTTTTTCAAGGAGATTTTGGATCTCAAATCCACCATCATCAGGAACGATATAGCTTTGATTATAAATTGAAGCAACTCTGCTTACTGATGGNATATTTTCTAAAGAATCATGTAAAAATGAAAATTTAATTAAACTACTTTCAGATAATAAGTCTTCTGACTCCACTGCAATAATAACGATCTCATTGCTACTGAATAGATCTTCAGCCAGTTCCATATTTTTTACTATTTTATGATCTGCTGGCACGAGAGAACGTAAACCAGGATCAATCTCTAAGTCTGGGATCTTCCATAGAAAAAATATAGTAAAAAGAATAATAGACGCTATGATAGAGCGTGGATAGCGTGCATCCAGCAAAAATATACGTTTCGTTAATGTTCTTAGACTCATGATTATCTTAAAGACATGGAATTTACATTGTAAAATTTTTAGATGTTAAGAACTACAAAACCTAAATTTTTTGTTAGTAATATCTTGGATGACACAAAATAGATATTCATTTAATGATCCGGTAATCGTTCTTGCTAATGGCAGTTTTCCTTCTCACCTCATTGCAAAAAAATACTTGAATAAATCTGGAACAATAATTTGTACNGATGGCGCAGCGGATAAATTAATTGGCTCTGGNAGGAATCCTGATATCATCATTGGAGATTTTGATTCTACATCAATAAAAGGTAAGGATCGAACAGGAAAATGGATCGAGGCACCAGACCAAAATAAGACTGACCTAGAAAAAACATTTGAATGGTGTATTATGAATAATATAAAAAAAATAGTGTTATTAGGTTCTAGCGGAAAACGAGAGGATCACACATTAGGAAATTTATTCACCCTTGCAAAATACCATNATGAGATTAAGTGTGAAATGATAACAAATTATGCTAAAATAATTTGTGTATCTGGAGAAAACTATATATTTGCAGATACTAATCAGACCATATCAATTATAGCTACAGAACCAATTGAAAGTATTACCCTAGATGGATTACAATATAATATAAAAAATGAGAGTCTATTACCATCTGCGCGCGCAATATCTAATAAAGCAATTNGTGATAAATTTTACTTAGAATCGACCGGTAAAGTGCTGGTGTTTTTAAACCACATAAGCTAAATGAATCTAAGCTATTACGACTTTTTAATTGTAATCGGATATTTTGTTATACTTATTATCATCGGTTTTTTTNGNATNCAAAAAAGTAAAATAAGTCAGACTGATTATATCCTNCATGGAAGAAAATTAAGNCTACCTGGATTTATCGCCACTTTAGTCAGTACATGGTATGGTGCAATACTAGGGATAGGAGAGAATACATATTTATACGGAATCCAAACCTGGTTTATTTTTGCTTTGCCTTATTATATCTTTGCTGCAGCCTATGCAATATGGTTATCTGAAAAAATATGGAAAACAAACCTATTATCTATTCCAGATATTTTTAGAAAAAGTTATGGATCTCAAACTGGAGTTATAAGTGCCTGCCTTATATTTTTTCTTTCTAGCCCGGCACCGTATATACTTAGTCTAGGTATATTAATAAAATTTATTTTTAATATAAAACTAATCTGGGGTCTCTTGATAGCAACTGGTTTTAGCATTGCATATGTCTGGAATGGAGGACTATCTGCAATAGTAAAAACAGATTATTTTCAGTTAATATTAATGTTTACGGGTTTTATACTTTTAGTCTCTTATTCATGGATCGAATCAGTATCACCTATTGAACTCTTTAAATCTATATCATACAGCCACATAGATCCATTAGGAGGAAACACAATTCAATATATTTTAGTATGGTTTTTTATAGCAATCTGGACAATAATTGATCCTAGTTTTTTTCAACGATGCTCATCCGTTGATAAACCAGAGAATGCTAAGAAAGGACTAATAATTTCAATCGGGATCTGGTTTATATTTGACATTCTCACGATAACAGCTGGTTTATATGCATTTATTTTCATCGTGCCAGAAAATCCTCTTATGGCATATCCTATGCTGGCATCTAAAGTGCTTCCGCCAGGACTCTTGGGCATCTTTATCGTATCCCTCTTTGCCATAATTATGTCAACTATAGACTCAATGAGTTTTGTTAATGCAATTACTTTTGGAAGAGATATAGTATGGCGAAGCAGACCAAAAGATGCGAAAAAAAATCCAGTCTATCTAATAAAAAGAGGACTTATTGCTGTCGCAACACTATCAATTTTATTATCAATCTCGATACCATCAGTGGTGCAACTATTCTATACTCTTGGCTCGATAGTAATTCCAGGACTGATCCTCCCATTTATTAATGCACTAACCAAAAAGAATAAAGCCATTAATCACTATTTTTCATCATTATGGCTATGCCTTCCTGTAATAGTATCTTTTGTATGGTTTTGTCTTAAAAAATTAAATGTCGCATTCTTACCACCTATTGAACCATTCTATCCGGGAATGCTAATCTCAGTATTTTTCTATTTAATCCTAATACTCAGCTCAAAAAACAATAAATTAGTCTACGACTCCATACCCGCAGAATAGTCACCCTTTGTCGCTAGACTATTTAACTTGGCACGCTTATAAAATGCTTCCTGGGCATCACTAATATTTTCATCTTTTCCAGCCCATGCTTTTAAGGCCGGCGCTTGCAAAGCACGCCCGTAAGAGAATGTTAGATTCCAAGGGGAATTATCACCTATTAATTGATTCATTGCATTTAAGTGAGCCGTTGCATGTTCATCACTCTGCCCACCTGATAAGAATGCTATACCTGGTACAGCAGAAGGAACAGATCTTTTAAATACTGTCACTGTAAGCTCAGCAACTTGTTCCACACTGGCTTGATCAGAGCAATTATATCCTGATAGAACCATATTAGGCTTAAGAACCATGCCCTCTAGCTCAACATTCTGCCCATAGAGCTCGTAAAATACTGTGTGTAACACCTCCTCTGAAACAAAAAAACTATCTTCAATAGGATGAGCTCCATCCATGAGTATCTCTGGCTCTACAATTGGGACAATACCATTTTTCTGACATAGCGATGCATATCTAGCCAGAGCATGTGCATTTGCTGAAATACAAGTNCCCGAAGGCTCGCTATCACCAATTGTGATCACGGCTCTCCATTTTGCAAATCTTGCCCCAAGAGAGTAATANTCTTTGAGTCTGTCATCTAGCCCATCAAGTCCTTCAGTAACTTTCTCATCATTCGTACCTGATAAGTGCTTTGCGCCTGCATCCACTTTTATTCCAGGTATCACCCCAAGACCTGATAGAAAATCTGGGAAGGATACTCTCTCCTTAATCGTGGACTGTCTTATAGTCTCATCAAANAGAATAACACCACTAATAAACTCTTCCATACCNTTAGTAGTGAATAACATATCACGGTATATATTCCTATTTTGTTCTGTGCTGTCAACGCCTATAGAATCAAATCGCTTTTTACAGGTCGGATTGCTCTCATCTGCTGCTAAAATACCTTTACCTTTTATTGTCATCGCTTGCGCTATATCTTGCAAACTATCAAAATCTAAACTCATTATTTACCTTTCATTTATTATTATTGACCAATCTCATTNAACATATTCTTATACCACTCTGTATCATAATCAAAAGGCTTACCACCTTTGATCCTNTTAAAATCAATCAATCCAAGTTTATTGTCATTGTCCATATCTATACCAATGACCCCACTTTTTTGATCCAAAGCAACTTCCGCGGCAAGACCTGCTGAACTTTGTATCAGTTCAAGATCNCTTTTATTAGGCTTTGCCGATCGNGCAAAGTAGCCACTTTTTTGGACCAATGTTTTTTCCGCGTTAAGAGCACCTGAAAATTGTTTTGCAAACCATTGTCCAGGATTAATCTCATCTAGCCTAACATGACCAAAAGCATCTTTAGGTATTGTCTCTCCATTATTTTTCATTTCACGTACAATAGTTTCTAGTCCTGCACCCTCACTCAGAAAAATATTTACGCCATCTTTTTCATCCATTATCTCTTTTAGACGACTTGCCTCAGTCTGATAATTAAAATCTGATTCTGGTATATATATTGCGTCTATATCCCAGCGTTCTTGGTCAATCAATAACTCTGGGATAAAAGATCTNTTGCTCATCCTATCTCTATATTCTAGAGCTGTCTTAGCAGTAAGCCAACCACAATTTCTTCCCATAACCTCATGAATCAATANCTGGCGTGTACTGGTTGTGTTTTCATTAACAATGTTTTCAAAGAAAATAGCACCTTGTTCNGCCGCTGTCCACGCACCTAAAGTCTGTGATATTGGATAGACATCATTATCTACAGTTTTTGGGAGGCCTACAACCGTTAAATCATATCCATTATTTTTTAAGTAAGCAGAGAGCTGAGCGGCCATTGTATTTGTATCATCGCCACCAATGGTATGTAAAATATTTACACTATCTTTCTTTAACTGTTCCGCAGCTATTTTTAGNGGGTCTTCCCCNTCTTTTACATATCCACGATGAATACAGTCCTTTATGTTGGTAAGCTTTACTCGGCTATTCCCTATCGGGCTACCACCAAAGTCAAAAAGAACTTTATATTTACTACGAATAGACTCAGGAAATTCGATTGACTTACCAAGTAAAAGACCACGATATCCATTTAAATAACCTACTATCTCTGCCGAGGGGGCCGATTGATTATATTCATGAACAAGTGCCCCGATACTAGAAGAAAGACAAGGGGCTATGCCGCCTGCTGTTAGAAAAGCAATTTTCATAAATAATTAATTATTCAATTATANACCTATTGTTTCGCAGATCTAGACCAGCCTAATTCCCCATACCTATCATTTAAAACAAGTATCCCATCCATATCCTTATTCGTTCCAACATAGGCCGTTGGCTGCTGGAATTTATTAAACGTTTGAATATATCCGTTATTCTCTTCACCAGTACCTAAATATAATGTTCGCTTCTGATCTTGATTATAAGCAGTTATAAAGCCAC
Organism: Fidelibacterota bacterium; assembly: GCA_002713885.1. Taxonomy (GTDB): domain Bacteria; phylum Fidelibacterota; class Marinisomatia; order Marinisomatales; family UBA1611; genus TMED80. The sequence continues at coordinate 9,803 of PAVC01000049.1, read as the reverse complement.
CATAGCCATCATCCATTACTGTAATTGAGTTTACGATAATATCACCAAGGTTTTTCTTTTGCTTAGCACCCATGAGTGTAAAAATCAGAGTNGCACTTAAAAATCCAATGCATAAGCTTTTTATATCTATACTTTTCATGGTAATTCTCCTTATAAACCTTTTATTAATCATTTATCAAATTTTTCTATTAGATCCTGCATCTTTATAATACTCNCATCATTAGCATAATCCTTATCATTAAACTCTTTATGCCANACTTTCTTTGCATATAAAATTCTAGTCACTAAAATAATTGTATATAAAAATAATAATAATAGAAACCCTCCAACATAAACTTTATTATTGCGATCAATGAAGATCAGCATNAACAACAAAATNATCGGCATCAATCTTATTATTTTTTGAACTAAGTTTCCCAATATTATTTCCTCAAACTGGTCTCAACAAACTTTAACATCTTTCTTTGCTGAGACAGCCAGCCTAACCTTGTTTCAATATTAATATAGCGGACGCCATTATCTAATGATGCCCATGACAGCGATCCATTATTGTTATTCTCCATTATATTTTGAAGAACCACATTATACGGACCCTGTTTAAGTTTTTTATAATCTTTCAAGTCCGTACATATAATGAAGTCTCGAGGATTTTGATCCTTTTTAATGGAGTGTTTTTGGCTATTATTTAGCTCGTCTTTTACATTATATCCTCTAAAATTATTATGCAATGCAATAAGAAGGCCACCCTCACTTGGGAAAAGATTAAACAAAAATGTATTTCTGGAATTATCTAATTCTGTAAGNAGTTTATCTATTTCTTTAGGCTCCCAGTTTGGCTTAAACTTTTTTAATGCTTTTTTAGCTCCAGATCTTGAAAAAATTCTATTTGGATCAACCATTGTCGGTCCAAGAAGCACTTCTCTTTCTTTAGATTTAATAAAAAAAGCTCTCCCTTTATTCCCCTTTATGTGCTCACTCAGCAACATTCTTGCTGTTTCTTCATCACCATGTAGAAATATATAACTGACGTNAGAAAAACCATTTTTTTTCACTTTAAAATCTATACCGCAGTATGATAGCTCTGATATTTCCATTGTATATAATAGGCTTATTAAACAACTAGAAAGGAGAACATTAGTACTTATTATTTTGAAGTATGNTGGCACGAATAATTTCAAATATTATATAAAAANCTGTCCTACAAATCATCATCCTGATGATCATGCATTCTATACATTATCGCTAGAACAAGAGCACCAATAATAAATATCAGAAAAGTGATATATAGAAATAATTTCATTTTTNCTTATACAACCATTTCTACTGTTTGTTACGAAGATCCACTAGCAGTTTATCTATATTAGATATATTATTATCAACTAAATCATAAACTGTATCAAAAGAAAAATAATCTCTACTTACATCCATAAAGTCTGATATTATTTTTATAATAAATAGATTTTCCAAATTATCATAACTATCAACTACTGTGCAAATTTCATGAGCCTCCATATCTACNAGTGTACAATATTTATTTCCACCGTTAGTAACGGGCTCTGATACGGTGGTAATATTCTGAGTTAATATTTGACTTTCAAACACATTATTTAAATGATAAATAGAATCAGATTTATCATCANAAACACTATCAATAATTAAGCACTGACCAACCTTNAACANACCCTTTTTAGCGCCTGCTATACCTATATTGATGAATTGATAATTTGGATTTTTTGATAATTTAGAATAAAAATTAATTAAGACTCTCCTAATATTCTTTCTACCTACNCCGGTACATATTATTCTTATATCNTCCCCTTTGTATACAGGATAATCATATGATAAATCTTGCTCTAACTTATAATNATCAACTAGTGGTTCTGCCTCAGCTCTGAGNGCAGAAATTATACACTGAATCATAAAATTATTTTTTAGGTATTGCTAACTGGAGAAATCTTTTTTCTCTAAGTCTATGTTTTTNGATCCATGCCTCTATACCACGTGGGTCATTCTTTGCAGAANAACTNAANNACCAACTTGGTTTTGGGAGGTTAATTTTTTTTCCATGNGGTTTATAATAATATTCTCCGGAATTATTCCCCTTTCTCGACATTTTCATATCAGCAAGTACCGACTCAATAATTAGTTCACGATTGATATAGTTTAAGCCTCTAAGTTTATAGCTAATAACATTCCNGCCAAATCTTGAACCGATGTTATTTAAAACTATTCCACTAGACACCAATATGGCACCTAATCCACCATATTGATAGAAAAGTGTCGGGTTCCCTATAACCGAAGACAACAGAGAGCAACCCAGTATCCATTGTCCAGAAAACCAAAAAATATTGCCTATTGGCTTATAAGACTTTTGAGAATACTTTATTTTTTTAATTGATTTAAGCGGGAGAACTTTTTTTATCAAAAAACTGTCACTAATAACAATACTCCCATTTTTTATAGTAAATACTTTATCTAATTTTATTTTTCTGCCTTTTTTTGGATANAGTGATATTGACTGGGCACTAACCAAAGAATAAAAAATACATANTAGTAGTATTGAGATTATTTTTTTCATCATTCTATAGGTTGAATCTAAAATAATAGTTTTTCTAAGGCATAAATAAGTTTTTTAATGTCAGCTCTATCATTATAGCCATGGACCGACACTCTGATAAATTTTTGATTTTTCCACTCAAATATAGGTACCTCTATTGAATATTCTTTCCAAAGGCTGTTTTTAAGTGTTACGGGTGCGTCTTCTGGTAGAGGATGACTGACCATTTGTCCTATCCACTCTTTACCAATAAAAATAGGCTCTGTGTTTAATAATAACTGAAGCTGATGAGACACTTCTAAAATAATTTCTTTACTAACTATCTGCCGTTTTTTCCAATTACTTTTTCTTACAAAATTTATTGCGGATGGTANAGATAAAAACGCACTCATATCTCTAGTCCCCTGCCACTGAAAATCCATTAAAAACTGTGTAGGACCAGGATCTTCCCCCTCTTCTCCCCAGCTAACTGTTTGAGGCGTCATATTATTTTGCAGTTCCCTCCTAACATATAAAAAAGATGNACCCTTGGGTGCGCAAAGCCATTTGTGNCAGGCTCCTGTATAATAGTCACAGTTCATCTTTTTCAAATCAAGGTTTATATGTCCAGGCGCATGCGCACCATCAACAATGGTTATGATATCNTTTTTTTTTGCATATTTACAAATCTCGTCGACAGGAAAGATCAAAGCNGTCTGACTAGTTATATGAGATATGAAAATGACCTTTGTGTTACTATTTACTCCAGACAAAAATTGATCGATAAAATCTCCTTTTGTTTTTACTGGCATGGAAATTTCTTGCTGAACAATTTTAAACTTATTCTTTTTTGAGGCATTGCTCCATGCGCGAACTAGAGCACCATACTCATGCTGAGTCATTAGAACTTCATCCCCATTTGAAAGATGTAGATTATCAAATATGTTGTTTACCGCAGTTGTAGGGTTTGGGAATAACAGTATATCTCTTTCTGGACAGTTTATGTACTCTCCTAGGTATTGTCTAGAGCGTTTTAAGTGCTTCCACAAATTTTCTGTCAAAAACTGCACAGGCTGTTGTTCTAATTTCTTTTGCCATTTTTGATAATCATCAAATACTGAAATTGGACATGCACCGTAAGATCCATGGTTTAAAAATGTAATCTCTGGATCCAACAAAAAAAGATTCTTCAATTTTATTATGTTGTCCTATATAATTATTAATTTTTTCAAAATGACCAGATATTTGGAAGGATTATTACTGCAGTTAAGAATAGTAATAAAGATAATGGAAGTCCAACTCGGATGTAGTCACTAAACTTGTAACCACCAGGTCCATACACCATTAGGTTTGTCTGGTAACCAATAGGAGTGATAAACGATGCGCTTGCTGCAAATGCAACCGCAAATACAAATGGTCTTGATTCTAAACCTATTTGTCCAGAAACAGAGATAGCAATAGGAACCATTATTATTGCGGTAGCAACATTAGATGATATCTCAGTAAGTATCATTGTAATAAAATAAATGGTTGCTAAAAGCACATATGGCTGCCAGGAAATAGAAAACAAATATATAAATCGTGAAATGTTATTTCCGATCCAATCTGCTGTACCTGTTGATTGTAAGACAATACCAATAGGTATTAAAGCAGCAATTAAGATAATTACTTGCCAGTGTATAGACTGGTAGCTTTCCTGAGCCGTGATAATTTTTAAGCACAACAGTATAACAACACTTATAAACGCACCCTTAAGTATTGGGACATATCCAATCGAAGCAAAGAATATTGAAATCAGAACCACATATATACTAACCCACCAAAATCTATCTTTTTGTAACCTGGCTTCAACCTTACCTAGTACAATAAAATCTCCACGATCAGATAAAGTCGATATTTTTTTAGCAGGACCATAGACTAATAATGTGTCAAAAGCATGTAGCTGCATATGCGCTATCTTTTTCCTAATAATATCACCCTCACGACGTATCGCCAATATAAATGCTCCAAAAACCTGTCGGAAATTCGTTGACATTAGACTCTTACCCACAAGGTCTGAATCATCAGTAAGTAAACACTCCACAAGTTCATTATCCTCTTGCTCTAATTCTGCCTGTGTCAATTTTTCATCAGTTAAAAGCGTGATACTCTCTACCTCCTTCATCCGAATGAAATTCTCCAATGTCCCTCTTACAAAAAGGATATCGCCCTCTTTTAATATGGTCCTGCGAATATTGTTTACAATATGATTTTTATCTCTGATGATGTCTAGTACGGTAACATCATAGTTATGGTTTATTGATCTATCTAAACAAGACTTTCCTACTAATGCTGATCCTTTTTTTATTCTCATTTCAGTTAAATATCCACCAAGATGATAACTTTTAGTAAGGCTTGATGTAACAGTCCTTGAAGGGATGAGCTTGGGTGCAACTATTAGGAGATATATCGTACCAATAATCAAAATGATAATCCCATACCTAAAAAATTCAAACATTCCTAATGGCTCAACTCCTTCATAACTCATGTATATAGAGTTGACTAACAAATTAGTAGAAGTTCCAACAAGTGTGAGCGTGCCCCCTAATATTGCCGCATAGCTTAATGGTATTAGCATTTTAGAAGGACTTATTTGATACCTGTGTGCAAGACGAATGGTAACCGGCATAAAAATTGCTACTATTGCTGTATTATTAATAAGAGCAGAGGCAATACTTACTGTAAAATAATATACGGCCATACCCAGGCCTCTTGAAGACTGTAACAATCGATTTATCGTGACCACTAAATACTCTAGAAGGCCGGTCTTTTGTATTGCGCTGCTAAGGATAAATAGTAGTCCAATAGTAATTACTGCAGGATTAGAAAAACCCGAAACAGCCTCACTAGGTGTTAGATAGCCTAAACCAAAAAAGCATGACAGAATAATTAAAGCAGTGACATCAATCGTAAAATATTCTAAAAGAAATAAAATGAACCCCAAAAAAAGTATACTCAGAACAATGATTATATCAATATTCATATTTTATTATTTGTTATGGCTAAAGGTGGTTTTAACAGAACGGGTGCTGCTTAGTTTTTCTTTTTGATTTTGGAATATTATTTTTAGTGGTACTCTCTATTTTTAGGATTGAATCAACAATCGTATCTATAACCGTTTTCGTTCTAATGTTATTTAAAACAGCGATAACAAATATACCATATTCTGCATCAGGGATAATATTTTCCCATTCATCTAATAGTGTTGTATTATCCAGAAATTTGTCTACATCTTTCTCGATTCGTAAATGATCAACAACCTTATCCTGAAGGGTACTAATTCTATTCTCAATTATTTTTCTTTCCTTAGAATAATTCATTTACCACCTAAGACTGAGTTTTCATCAACATTGTCCAATTGGTTTCGTGCAACATGTTCATTCGCATATTTTCTATAAACCCCAGAATGAACAAAAATCTCAAATAAGTCTTCATCAATATGGTAATCATTTTTCATAAAGCCCATTATTCTCATTGCCTGAGACAATTTTTTCCCTTCTTTGTATGGTCTGTCTGCGGCGGTAAGAGCCTCATAAATATCTGCTATCGCCATGATCTTTGCCTGCGGGGACATGTGATCACCTTTTAGACCNTTTGGATAACCAGTCCCATCCATTTTTTCATGGTGTCCGCCAGCAAACTCNGGAATGTTTTTTAANTTTTTTGGATACGGTAGCTCTTCAAGCATATCAATCGTGATNGAGATATGATCATTGATAATTTCTCTTTCCTCAGGAAGAAGNGTNCCNTTGGCTATATTTAGGTTACGAACCTCATCATCAGTTAATACATTTTGCTCCTTATTATTGAGCACTACTTTTTCTTTAGAGATAGTTAAAATTTTATCCTGCAGCTCTGGTTTCATAAACTCACCACCTATATTACAGGAATCTATAAACTCTATATTATCATCAATTTTTTTAATTGACGCATGATACTCTTCATCAAAATCAGGCAATGATCCATTCATATGACTCTTTAAAAAAGCTATCTCTACATCGCGCTTTACTATTTCCATCCTTGTCTTNACTAGTTCTATTCTATCAAAAATTGTTTCTAATTTNGTTCCTTTGTCTACAACATGGGGAGGTGTCGCTACCTTACCGCAATCATGTAGCCAGGCTGCTATATACAACTCATATCGTTCATCTTCTGTCATACTAAAATCTTTGTATTTTCCTGAAGTTACTTTTGCAACCTCATCTGCGAGCATCATAGTAATCACTGGTACTCGCGAACAGTGTCCGCCAGTGTACTCAGATTTTTTATCAATTGCTGTGGCAATAAGCTGTATAAAAGCTTCAAACAACGTTTTCAGCTCACCAACTAATTTTTTATTGGTTAACGCGACAGCACCTTGTGAGGCAAGNGACTCAACCTGCTCTTGCATATCGTTGTCAAAGGAAATAACCTCACCATTTTCATCTCTAGCATTTATTAACTGCATAACTCCGATGATTTCATGTTCATGGTTCTTTAGAGGTACAGTTAAAAATGATTTTGAGTGATAACCCGTTTTAGAATCNTANGATTTCGTACCGCTAAAATCAAAACCCTCTTCTTTATANGCATCCTCAATATTNACAGTTTNACCTGNTANCGCGACATAGGCAGATACATTACTCTGNTTTGGTGTCGAATCATCTAGCCAAANNCTTACCGGATCAAATGTAATATCAACGTTGGAACTACCGCCCATAATCGTTTTCATTGAATCATTACGCAATATTTCAAACTTAAGATTTCCATCTTCGTCCTTACTATATAGTGTCCGGCCATCGGCATTCGTGATATTTTTCGCCTCTTCTAATATCATTTCAAATAATTTATTGGAGTCAGACTCTGTGGAAAGTGCAATGCCAATTTCATTGAGCCTGTGGATTCTATTTTTAAGACTTTTTATCTTTTGTTTGTCATTCATAATNTTGATTATTTAGTAGTAAAATTTCAGACACTAAACGAATGTACATAATTGGATAATATCCGGCAATGTTTGTTTCATTGAAATATTTAATAGTGATTCGTAATTATGAGCAATATAAAAAATAAAATAATTNNTCTATTTGATAATNNCGAAAANAACAATATTTCATATAATAATCTAGAATATATTTTAGATGAAATCTTGATCGGTAATGAAAATCAAGAAAACGTTTATTTATTTTTAGAGNTCCTACATCTTTCAAGCATTTCCAAGGTAATTGCAAAAAATAATAATAGTGACTATTGGGNANTAAAAATTTCAGATATAATTGAAAAATATAATTTTCATNCAGGTCAATTATTATGGCAAAGAGTAAANCGTTATAAAGAAAAACCTGNTTTTATANCTATAGATGGAGAAAAAAAACAGACCATAACCTATAATAAATTTTGGAACGATCTTATTNTGACTTCCAAGTCTATTGACTCTCTATCAGAAAAGGATACCATAGCGTTAGGCATTCTATCTTTCAACCAATACAAAAGCGCGCTTGTTGACCTATGTTGTCTAGCTTTTGGTTATCGAGTAATACCCATTCCTCTTAATTCTACTAGTGAGCATCTAACATATATATTAGAAGAAGCAGAGATAACACATCTGTTTGTTGGCGGGGACAAAGCTACTCAATTATGGAATTCAGTTCATAAAAGTTATAGTATAAAAATAATAGACATCAATGATATAGGTTCAGTTAAAGGCGAATCAATACCCTGGGAATATTTTCAAGACCTCGGAGAAAAAAGTGATAGTAATGATTATGATCTCTCTATCTTAAACCGGGATATGAGCTGGACATCAACAATTATGTACACGTCTGGATCAACAAGTAATCCCAAAGGGGTAAAGTTCAATCAGGTTAACATAATATCCAAAAGATTCGCTAGAGCACTTGCTCTTCCTGAGATTAATTCAGGCGACATATTTTTATGTTACTTGCCTCTGTTTCATACTTTTGGAAGATACTTTGAGCTTATGGGTTCGATCTTTTGGGGAGCCACTTATGCCTTTGCCGAGTCCCCATCTTTTAATTCATTATTAAAAGATTTTAGGATTGTATCCCCAAGCGTATTTATTAGTATTCCAAAAAGATGGGTACAACTATATGATCTAATGGATGATACGATGGATCTAGATTTATCCTCAAAAGAATCTATCAAAGATAAAATAGAAGAGTTTACTGGCGGTAATTTAAGTTGGGGATTGTCCGCCGCAGGCTATCTAGACCCAGACGTATTTCAATTTTTCCATGATAATAATATAGAACTCATAAGCGGATACGGAATGACAGAAGCGACTGGTGGAATTACCATGACCCCTCCAAAAGAATATGTCATTAACTCTGTAGGAAAATCCCTTCCAGGCATAGAACTCAAGCTTGCTGATGATGGAGAGCTATGTATGAAAGGGCCTTATGTCTCAGATGGATTTTATAAAAATAATAAATCAGATTCATTTAAAGATGGGTGGTTTCATAGTGGCGATATTTTCGAACAGAAAAATGGACACTATTTTATTCTCGATAGAAAAAAAGACATATATAAAAACAGTAGGGGGCAAACAATCGCACCTCAAAAGATTGAGAATCTGTTTCAAGATTTTGATTTAGTTAGGTCTGTCTTTCTAGTTGGAGATGGGAAGGAATACAATACCGTTCTAATATATCCTAATAAAGAAAATTCACAGTTTCAGGTTCCAGAAATGAGCAATACTCAAGTCAATGAATTATTTAGTGCAATGCTGATATCGGTAAATGGGTTTTTATCTCCCTTTGAACGTATAGTTAATTTTTCTGTTATTGACCGTGATTTTAGTATTGAAAAAAATGAGCTAACTCAGAAAGGTACGTTTAAGCGAAATAATATTCTAAATAATTTTAAATCTAAAATCGATCTAATGTACAAAAAAGAATATGTCAGCTTATATAATGAAGATAAAGAAATAAAAATTCCAAACTGGCTAATTAGAGAGATTGGCACTATAAAATCCAATATAAAATGGAACGGCAGAGAAATATTAATAAATGATAAAAAAATATCATTACCGTTAAAATGGATCGGTGACACATTAAATATTGGAAATTTCACTTATAAAATTGAATCCCAAGTTTTTGATCTAGACTCTTTTATTAACTCTCCAAAACTTTGGCTTGGAAATCAGAAGTTTATTGAATTCTGTTCCTCAACCATATTTAGAATCAAAGAATCTGTCATATACCCAGAAATAAATATTGAAATTAATAATAGA
>PAVC01000048.1 GCA_002713885.1 Fidelibacterota bacterium | reverse complement strand
AGCTAAGGCATCGAACGGCGTAGTTATAATTAAAACAAAACGAGGTCGAGGCGGAGAAACCAAGTTTAATTTTTCTACAAAAACTGGTACATCTGCTCTACTAAAGACTATGGGGCACCGTGTTTTTGAGACATATCAAGAGGCGGAAGATCAGTACGGTGCAGATGTGGCTGCACTAGGGAATGATGCTAGTGGTAACTGGGCTGGAAATGATTTTGACTATGAAGAGATTCTTTATGGTGAAGAAGGAGCATTGACTGAGCACACTCTGAGTGCTACGGGGGGTGATGAGTCCACCCAGTTTTATGTTGGCGGACAGTATATGGATGAGGGTGGAATAATAAAGAACACCGGATACGAAAAATTTTCCGGAAGGCTCAATGTGGACCATCGCCTAAGTGACAAAGCAAAAGTCTCTATCGCGACTAATCTTGTTCGTTCTGAGTCTGACCGTGGTGTTACAGGAAATGATAATACCAATATGACATATGGATTTTCTATTGGCTTTACACCTAGTTTTATTGATATAAGAAAAAATGCTGACGGATCCTATCCAACGCATCCCCTGAACCCATCTAATCCGCTAGAAACCTCAGACTATTTTGTCAATAATGAATTAACGCACCGTGCTCTTGGGTCGATAACGCTCGACTATAACCTATATAGAGGTGTTAACCAGGATCTTGGTCTGCTTGCGGTTGCTGGTGCTGATTTTTATAACCAGGAAAACCAGGTTTTTATTCCACCGTTTATACAGATTGAGAAATCCAAAGATGAAGCAGGTCAGTCTGTAATGACCACAACAGATAATCTAAACACAAACCTGTCTTTGAATCTGGTACATAAAATGAAAATGTCTGGTATGAACTTTAATACAACCGCAGGCCTTCAGTACGAAACCTATGACTGGAACTCAGTATTTGTCCATGCTATCGGTATGATTCCTACACAGATGAACGTGGACAAGGCCAGTTCCCAGTCGGTTTACCATGACAGGAAAATGCGCCAGGACAGAGGACAGTTTTTCCAGGAAGAAATCACCGTTGGCGATAATATATACTTGGCGTTCAGTATGCGTGGGGATGTATCAAGCACAATGGGAGACACCGAAACAAAAGAGTGGTATCCAAAAATGGCTGCATCCTACCAGTTTGGTGAATTCGCCGGAGTTTTTGATAACCTGAAGCTTCGTTTTGCGAATGGGCAAACAGGCAATATGCCGCAGTCAAAGGCAAAATATACCACAATGTCATCCGCAAACATTGGCGGTATCAATGGGCTCGTTGCTTCATCAACGAAGGGAAACGCAGATATTAAACCAGAGCGGACAACAGAGACGGAGTTTGGCGTTGATTTTTCTGTGATGGATGGTCTTGCTACAGTAGAGGCAACTACCTACTCACAGAAAATATCTGACCTTATACTATTGGTAGATCTTGCACCATCTTCCGGCGCATCATATGCATGGGAAAATGGTGGCGAAATGGAGACAAAAGGTACCGAGCTAACTCTTGGTATTAATCCAACGAAACTTATTTCATTGGGCGGACTAGATTGGAACTTCCATATGACCTATTATTCTAATGAGTCCGAGGTTACCAAGCTAAACGTCGACCCCTATAACTATGGCGGTTTTGCAACTTTTCTCGGAACCTATAGGATACAGGAAGGCTGGTCACCTACGGCGATTGTTGGCAGCGAGATGCATGATGATGGAATGCATAAAGAACTTGGCAATGAGAACCCTGACTATCGCATCTCATACAGGAACTCACTCAGAATGGGCCCTGTTGAGTTATCATTCTTGATCGACCATAAGGAAGGTGGTCATGCGATCAACCTTGCTAATCTTATCTATGATCTTGGTGGTACTACAGGAGATTATGACAAAGAAGAATTAGACCTTGATGGGGATGGTACAAAATCGGGGAATGGAAACGAGAGGCTGACCGTATTAGGTGGTGTCACAGCTCCATATATTGAGTCAACTACCTACACCGCTCTGCGTGATCTTAACCTGTCNTATACACTGCCTAGTTCTGTTTCAGATAGGCTTGGTTTTAGCTATATGAGAGTTGGGATTGCAGCAAGAAACTGGTGGCTTAAGACTGANTACACTGGTNTAAGCCCAGAGGTAAGTCAGTTTGGGAATGAAGCAATAGGCGGTTCTGTGGACACTAANCCGTTCCCGCTTTCTAAGAGTACATATTTAACATTGTCAATGGGATTCTAATCCAGAGAGGAATTAATAATGAAATCAATAAATAGAAAAATAATAATTAAAATTATACCGCTAGCGCTTGTATTATTTTGGACAGGTTGTGAAGATCTGGACTTTCCAGATCCAAATAATCCTACGAATGATACTGCCACGCTGCAGTCACTGGTAACGGGTGCTGAGGCACAGCTACGTTCTGGGTTTGGTGTCTATATCCGGGACCTGTTGGTCATTGGACGTGAGGCATACTATCTTGAGCCTGCGGATCCAAGGTATACAGGAGAACTCCTAAGAGGACCAATCGATCCAGGCGGATTCTTGTGCTACACCCCTTGGGCGGCTAATTATAAAGTAATATCAAACTGTCAGATCATTTTAAACAGTGCTGACGTAGACGATGGAGCAAAAGGATTTGCCCAGACGGTTAAGGCCTATTGTTTGATGCGTATACTAAACCTGACGGATGTAAATGGTGCACGTATCAATTATGATGGTGATATTAACGCANCTGTAGCTACAAAAGNNGAAGTATTGGCTGANATTNANAGNCTNCTCGATGCTGGTCATGCAAACCTTAGCTCTGCAGGTAGTTCGTTTTCGTTTTCCTTATCAAGCGGCTTTGACGGATTTAACACGCCTGCAACTTTTGCTCATTTCAATCGTGGACTCATGGCTAGGGCAGCCGTGCGACAGGACGATTGGGCCACAGCTCAATCAGCGCTGACGGCTTGTGCAGAATGGATGAACTCTGCTGATNATGATATGGGTGTCTATCACGCTTTCAGCTCTGGAGCAAACGATGGTGATAACCAGATGTATGAAGCGCCTGACGCGGCCACGCTTAAGCTTATGNTTCATCCTACTTTCCTGACAGANGCACATGAAGGAGACGCTAGAGTAACAAATAATGTTTTAGTGCGCTCGGATACGATAAAGTATGATGGGCTTGAAAGCTATTTAGCTCCAACCCTTTACACTGGATCCTATGATCCTGTTCCGATGATGAGAGCTGTAGAGCTACAGCTTTTACAGGCAGAAGTACATATTGGGCAGGGCAACTATTCAGGTGCTGAAAGTATCATGAATACCATCCGTACGGCTGCGGGAGTATCNGAGTATACAGGCACAGATGCTAGNAATGCTGTCAGTCGTATTCTTCATGAAAAACGTTACTCACTATTTTTAGAGGGACACCGTATAGGAGACATGCGTCANTATGGTTTAACTGGTGATCTCCCTCTTGATAGAGATGGTGATGCAGTTGTGACCTTTCCAATACCGGAAACGGAAACACCTGGTTAAATAATTATTAAACTGNAAAAAGGCCTCAATTGAGGCCTTTTTTTTTCTCAAACATAGTAGGAGAATAAGGATGAAAAAGAAATCTACAATTATTATAGCAACTTTAGTTTTATGGTCATGTGCTCAAAAAGAAGGTTATACGCCTGATTATNTTTTAACCGCTGATCAAAAACATAACAAGTTTAGCAGTCTAATTCCTCCTGTATTAAAAGTAAAATCAGGGTCTATTATTAAGGCAGAGACATCAGAAGCGTCTGATGGTCAATTGCATAAAAATGCAAAAATAGATGACCTTGAAAATATCGATTTTGGACCAATACATCCAATAACGGGTCCTGTTTATGTTGAGGAAGCAGAAGTTGGAGATATCTTGGCAGTAGACCTTCTAAAGATAGATCTGCATGATTACGGTTGGCAGGCAATCGTGGGTGGCTTTGGATTTTTAACAGATCGTTTTCCAGATCCTAAATTGAATATTCACAAAATAGATGTGAAAAATAAAACCTCTATGTTTAATGATAAGGTAAAGATTCCGCTTAAACCATTTCCAGGTATCATGGGCGTTGCACCAGATACAGAAGAAATGTTATCAACGATCCCACCCCGAGCAAATGGGGGTAATATGGATGACCCAAGTCTTGTCGAGGGTACAACAGTTTACTTTCCGATATTTGTAAAAGGAGGACTCTTCTCCATTGGTGATGGTCATGCTGTACAGGGCTTAGGAGAGGTTTGTGGTACAGCTATTGAGGCACCAATGACATTTACTTATCGTTTGAGAGTTATAAAAGATAAGCCTGAGATCAAAGAACCTCAGTATGAGACAGATGCTTACTATGCGGNCACCGGATTTGGAACTACCATTGATATAGCAACAAAAAAAGCAGTGAATTACATGGTAGATCATTTAAGTAATAACTATGACATATCTGCTGAAGATGCATACATGCTTTGTTCTTTGGTTGGAGATCTAAAAATTGCAGAGGTNGTTGATGTGCCAAATATGCTGGTCACCATGCACTTTCCTAAGTCAATTTTAGAACAACTATAATTTCATAAGTANTAATATCAAACAAACTCTTTTTTATCAATAATAGTCTTTAAGACTGATATCAGGTGCAGCCTTTTATAAAAATATTGACTCTAGAAGAAAACAAGACTCTATTCTCTTCTTTAATCTCTGNTTCTTAAGCCATAGATTAATATTTAAAGTGTTTTATTTTTTCTCCTTCATCACCGATTTTTGTCATTGCCTCTATTCCCATATCAATATGTAGGTCAACATATTTTTGGGTAACATCTTTATCTTTTTCTTCGGTCTTGATTCCTTCGGGTATCATCGGAGTATCGCTAACAAGAAGTAGGGCGCCCCTGTTTATTTCATTCGCGAACCCGGTGATAAAGACTGTAGCTGTTTCCATGTCTATACCCATAACGCGTACCTTACGAAGATATTTTTTAAACTTGTCATCGTGCTCCCAGACTCTTCTGTTTGTAGAGTAGATCACACCAGTTCTATACTCTATCTTTCTTTCAACCAATATCTCTGAGACATATTTATGAAGCTTAAAAGATGGCATAGCGGGCACTTCTTTTGGGAAGTAGTCATCACTAGTGCCCTCACCACGTATGGCAGCAGTTGGAAGGATAAAGTGGCCTATTTCTGTGGTTCTTTTTAGTCCTCCACATTTTCCAAGAAACAGTACTCCTTTTGGCTTGATGGATGATAGCAGGTCCATTATAGTGGCCGCGTTTGCGCTACCAATTCCAAAATTAATAATGCTTAACCCATCAGAATTAATCGATGATGTCATTGGCCCACCGACACCATTGATCGTTGAGCTAAACCTTTCAGAAAATTTTTCTACGTAATTATGAAAATTAGTTAAGAGGATCCAATCACCATAATCATCAGGATTTGTTCCGGTATATCTTCTAAGCCAGTCAAGGGTTATGTCTTCTTTTTTATTCATACGTATATTTTAATCAAAATATTCAAAGGAAAACATGCAAAACAAGGCNACAGATCTTTTTAGTGATTGGGCTGAGATTGGTAGGGATCAGGGAATGGCAAAGGCCCACGANCCTGCTGTAAGTGAGATACTTAGTTCCGTTATTAGAGAAAGAAAAAGCACATTTTTATTTATTGANGCTGGTTGCGGTAACGGCTGGGTTGTGAGAAAGGTTCGGTCAATGTCTAATTGTGANGGTGCATGTGGAGTTGATGGTGCAAAGGCAATGATTGATAATGCAAAAGAGGTAGATCCAGATGGTGAGTATTATCTGGATGATCTCTTATCCTGGGTTCCAAATAAAAAGGCTGACATTGTACACAGCATGGAAGTATTCTATTATTTTAAAGAGCCACAGATTCTTACAAACCATATAGTAGAGAACTGGCTAAACCCAGGTGGGACACTAGTCATTGGTCTTGATCACTATATTGGCAACCCTGACAGCTATAGCTGGTCAAAAGATCTAAACGTACACATGAGCCTATTAAGTGAGAAAGACTGGCTAAATATATTCTCAGAGTCTGGGCTCTCAGNTTGTAAAAGCTGGAGAGCTAACTCTTCAAAAGATTTTCCGGGAACTCTGGTTGTAACCGGCGACCTTATAATCTAGAGCGCTTTCTCCATAAGTTTATTTAGTCGTTTAACAAAACCAGCTGGATTATCCAGTTTTACACCTTCTTGCAAGAGTGCCTGTTCATAAAGAAGTAAAGCACTATCATCAAAAGATTTACTCTTGCGCATGGTAATTAGTTTTTTGACGATCTCATGATCTGGATTGATCTCCAAAATTGGCTTTACCTCTGGCATACCTACCTGACCGGTTGCACGCATTATTTCCTGCATCTGAGCGGTTGGATCATTNTCATCAGCGACGATACAGGATGGAGAGTCGCTTAGTCTGTTGGATGCTTTTACATCTTTAACCTTGTCACCTAGAACAGATTTTATTTTTTTTATCAGTGGCTTGATCGCTTTCGCTTTATCCTTATCAGACTCCTTTTTTAGGTCATCCGCTGCCCCGCTTCGGTTTACTGATTTAAGGTCTTTTTCTTTATAGTTNGGTATAGATGGCATAATAATCTCATCAATCTCATCATCAAGTATTAGTACCTCTATATCTTTTTCTTTATACATTTCTANAAGTGGAGACTCTCGNAATGCTGAATCGTTNGTNCCNGTAATATAGTANATAGANTTTTGATCACTGTCCATACGGTCAACATAATCCTGTANAGANACATANCCATCCTCTTTTGTNGACTTAAACCTAAGNAGGTCTGTCAANGCTTCTTTNTGCTCANANTCTTGGTANACGCCTTCTTTTAGCAGTCTNCCAAACTCATTGTAGAAGCCTTCATACTTATCCTTATTCTTGGATATTGTTTTAATTTTATCCAAAACCTTTTTAACAGAGTTTGATTTTATTTTTNCCATAATACGATTCTGCTGAAGAATCTCTCTGCTTACGTTTAAAGGAAGGTCTGAAGAGTCAATCACACCTTTAACAAAACGAAGCCATGTTGGAAGTAGCTCTTTTTCATCGTCTGTGATAAATACACGGTTTACGTATAGCTTAACACCTGGCTGATAGTCTGCACGAAATATATCTGCTGGTGCTTTTTTCGGGATATAAAATAGAACTGTAAACTCTAGAGTTCCCTCCGCTGTGCTGTGGACCCAGTCCAAGGGATCATCTGCATCGTATGAAAGAGTTTTATAAAACTCTTTGTAGTCTTTTTTCTTGAGCTCATTTTTTGGCCTTTTCCAGAAGGCTGTGGCATCATTCACCTGATCGGTTTTAGGGGTTTTACCTTTTTCTTTGCCATCATCATCATACTCTGTGTCTTCATAGGACAAGAAAATTGGAAAGTCAATATGGTCAGAGTATTTTTTTACGGTACTCTGTATTTTCCATCTACTGGCGAACTCTTTTCCCTCATCATTAAGGTGTAAGATGATTGTTGTTCCTGTTTCTTCGGTCTTATTCGAAAAAATTTCATAACCAGATTTTCCATCACTGACCCATCTGTGGGCCTGTTTTTGTCCAGCTTTTTTACTGATTACCTCAACCTTATCTGCGACCATAAAACATGAATAAAACCCAACTCCAAATTGACCAATTAGGTTAGAATCTTGTTTTGCATCTCCCGACATTTTGGACAGGAAGTTTTTTGTGCCAGACCTGGCGATAGTACCTAGATTGTCTTTGAGGTCCTTTTTACTCATCCCAATACCAGTATCTATTATAGTAAGAGTTGGATTATCGCCCTCTTCAAATAATAGATCTATTTTTGGTTCAAACTTCATAGATTTAAAATCATCCTTGGTGAGCGTCAGATACTTGAACTTGTCAAGCGCGTCAGAAGAGTTTGATATGAGCTCACGTAGAAAGATCTCTTTCTGTGAATATAGTGAGTGTATGATTAAGTGTAATAATTGACTGACTTCAGTCTGGAAATTTTGTTGTGACAATTTAGACTCCTATTCGTGTATTAAAATTTATTTCTACTAAACAAAAACCATTCCTATAGTTGATTATCTGCCACAATGGCATTTTTGATTCAAACACTATTATTAATTATTGCTCTTTAACATTAGACCATGGTTATATATTATTTTTAGTAGACTATAAAAATTACCATAGGTACTTGTGTTTGTAAATAAGATGACCCCTATTTCATTCTCTGGATCAAAGTACATGCTGGTGGCTACTCCTGGATCGCCACCTCCGTGACCGAGATAGTCTTTTGTGTCCCAGAATTTTGCATAGTCCTGGTCAAAATCTGGTGTGAACATATTTTCTTTGCTTTTTTTATTGATAATGGGCTGTTCTAAACCTGGGCTATCATACATAATATAGTTTAGGTATTTTGTAAGGTCTTTGATACTGGTTCTTAGTCCACCATCGGGATAGGTTATCAGTCCGTAGAGTTCAACCTCTGATAGTTTGTTTTCATCTTTGTTTTTTTTATACAGTTTTGCATGGTTTGATTGGTTTTCCATTTCCGAAAGGAACCAGACCGTGTTTTTCATACCTAGTGGCTTAAAGATTAGGTCTCTGGTTATTTGGTTAAAAGGTTTTTCCATTACACTTTCAAGAATATGGGCAGCGAGCCCTGCTCCAATATTTGAATACTCATGTTTTGATCCTGGGTCTTTATCTAGAAAATTTTCCTTGGAGTAATAGGATCCACCTTCGGATAAATAATTTTTTAGAAACTCTCCTAGATTCGTTGGCGCGTCTCCGCCGTAGTGGTAGGATTCCGCATAATAGACTTTTTTTTCATCGATAATGCTGGACCTGTGACCCAGCAGATGNTTGACCATAATTNTTTTATCAGGCCTGTGAGGATTTACTAGCTTGAATGATAAATATTTGTTTACATCATCATCAAGATTTAGGAAACCTTTTTCAACGGCATGCATCATTGAGACACCGATAAATGTTTTACTTATACTCGCAATGTTCATAATTGTTGAGTCTGTGAATGGTATTTTGTTTTCAATATCAGCATAACCATATCCTTTTGAAAGTAGAACATCACTCTCAACTATTATTGAAAGGCCAATACCTGGAACCTTTCCGCTTGCTATTTCTGAGTTAATATATTTCTCCAGGTCAACTTCTTTTTGGTTACAAGATAGTATCAATGCAGTAAGAGGTAATAAAATAGCTTTAGTGTAGGTTTTCACGGAGTGAATTTATAATCTTAATCTAAATTAAGATTCAATAAACATTGCTATTCTCATTTGCCTAAATTTATACCAATTCACAGAAAGCTTATTCTACATAAAATGTTAAGACTGAAACATATATACTGCATTTTTCTTATCACTTTATTTCTGACGAATATTTTTTCTCAGTCTATTTCTGATTATAAATGTGGCCAATCCTCAGATGATTTACAGATCAACAGAAACCTAAATTGGGGGTACGGATATGATGACCTTTTAAGCGACCTAAATATTTGGTCTCAGAGCCCATATGTCATTGTTGACTCAATAGGGGCAACAGTAGAAAACAGGGCAATATGGGAGCTTACGATCTCAGACAACCCTGCCTCAAGCACATATAAAAGAGTCTACATACACGCAAGAACACATCCGGGAGAGGAAGAATCGTTCTGGGTAACAGATGAGATTATTAATTTTTTACTTTCTGATACTCCTGATGCTGACTATATCAGGTCACACTGTATTTTTCATATTGTGCCCATGCACAACCCCGATGGCGTTGAACTTGGATACCCCAGAGAAAATGCCAATGGTATAGACATCGAAAGTGGCTGGGATGATACTGTTTTGCAGCCGGAAGTATCGGCACTTCAGAATAGGTTTATTGATTTATCTTTAGTGATTTCGAATCCTATAGAGGTTGCACTAAATATGCACTCTGCCTATATCTGTAAGAGATATTTTGTGTACCACCATGAGGTCGGGACAAGTGAGAATTTCACAATACTGGAACAAGACTTTATCTCTGGTGTCCAAGCCTATTATACTGGAGGATTTGAGGACTGGGACTATTTTGTTAGCTGGACTAGTGGCACGCCCGACCAATATCCTGAAAGCTGGTGGTGGATGAATTATGGAGAAAATGTTATGGCACTGACCTATGAGGATATGAACTGTGATCAGGCCGGAAACTATAACCTAACAGCAAACGCGATTGTCAGGGGAGTATGTGACTATATCGGACTCAATCTGAGTGAGATAGAGACTGAAACTTTTTTACCAGAGAGGTACGTGCTCCATCAGAACTATCCAAACCCTTTCAACCCGAGTACCCGAATAGATTATGATCTTCCTCAAGATGGATTTGTTAAGATCTCTGTGCTAGATATAATAGGCAGAGAGGTGAGTACGATCCTGGATACTGAACAAACGGCTGGCCTAAAATCTATTACCTGGAGCGGCATCGATGACCGGGGTAAAATGCTCCCGTCAGGGGTTTACATATGCCTGCTGAGAACGAATGATCACGTCTCAACAAGAAAAATGATTCTATTGCGATAGTTACTATTATTGAATCGACTGAATCCAACTTAGAAGGTCATTGAGACAGTCATTGGAGATTGTGTGGCCAGCATTATACTCATTATAAACAGGTTTTGTACCTAGTTTTCTGAGCCCTTTTTCGGTCATCCTGCCTAGGTGGATAGGGATCACCTCATCAATGATTCCATTACCAACAAAAATATTCAGGTTTTTTACTTTACTAGGCTCTATCTCATCTTTTACTTTTTTATATTCAAAAAATCCACAGAGTGCCACTAAACCGTGAAACATTTTTGGGTTTGTAAGTCCGCAAAATAGTGTAAACGCTGCGCCCTGGCTAAAGCCTATAAGGTGTGCCCTAGATGGGTCAAGATTAAGCTCTGTAACGCAGGTGTTAATAGATTCTATTATACTATCCCTGCTTGAGTATCCCTGTTCTGGCTTCGGCAATTCTTTAAGATTGTTATAGTCTAATTCTGCCCATGCCCAGCCACCAAATCCCGTTGGAAAAGGTGCCTGAAGGCATATAATAGCCCACTCGTCTGGAAACAATTGACCAAGGGAAAAAAGATCATTCATGTTACTCCCGTAGCCATGTAGAAAAAATATAGAGGCTGTGTTTTTAGTTATTTTTTCAGGGACCCTGACCTTATAGCTAAGAGGGATATTAATCTCGTTTGGGTTCATTGATCATCTCAGTATTGATTGGGTTTTTGCTTTATGATTGGAAAAGTTATTGATAAGTGTATTGTTGCCGTTAACTAAGCATATTTTATAATGAAATTTAATCACATTTTGACTTGAAAATATTAGTAGTTACATACAATTATTCGAAAATAAACCCCTCATTCGTGGGGTTTTGTTTTTCATTAGAAATATATTTTGGTTAGTTTTCTTAAAATGAAAAACCACCTACGAATATGGTTAAACCAATAAATAGTTAGGTATTAAATGGGATTATTTGACATATTTAGAACAAAGAAGAAAAGAGAAAATGAAATATCATCCAAAACCACATAAGAAAACCGAAGATAAGAAATCCTATATAACAAAAATAAGAGAAGAAGAACAAAAGAAAATGGATAGGTTAAAAAAA
>PAVC01000047.1 GCA_002713885.1 Fidelibacterota bacterium | reverse complement strand
TTATATGCTCTTTTTCACTGATCGTGGAAAATGTTTTTGGTTAAAAGTATATGATATTCCACAAGGAGGAAGGGCGACAAGGGGAAGGGCAATAGTTAATCTTATCGGCTGTGATCCAAGTGAAAGAGTTGAGGCCTTTGTTAGCGTGGGTGAGTTTAAAGACGACCATTATATTGTAATGGCAACCAAAAAAGGAGTAGTTAAAAAAACTGTTTTATCTGCATATGGTAAACCTAGAAAGGGTGGAATATATGCTATTGAAATAAGAGAAAACGACCAACTAATTGAGGCGAGAATTACAAACGGAGAACACGATATATTGATTGGAACAAGAGAGGGAAAGTCTATTCGTTTTTCTGAAAAAAACGTAAGAGCAAGTGGCCGGAAGACCATGGGTGTACGTGGCATCAGGCTTAGCTCTGTTGATGACTATGTTGTTGGTATGTTAGTTGTAAAAAGGGAAGGAACAATACTTGTTGCAACTGAAAGGGGATATGGGAAGCGAACGGACATTATACAATATCGCACACAAACAAGAGGTGGTAAGGGTGTGTTGACAATGAGGTGTACAGAAAAAACAGGTAAATTGGTAAAAATAATGGAAGTGGTTGATTCAGATGACCTTATTGTGATAACTGATGCTGGTGTGTTGATGCGACAACCTATTGCAGCAATTAGAACCATTGGGCGTGTTACACAGGGTGTTCGACTTGTTAAGTTAGATAATGGTAGTCTTATTTCATCTATAACAAGGGTTATGGAAGAAGCAGAAAAAAAAGAAAACGTCGAAATAAAAAACGATGATGAGAAGAGCGAAGAACAAAACACAAAAGAAAATTGAGCCTTGAAAACAACCTAAAACAAGTTTTAGAAAAAATAGAGGCCTCTAAAAAAAAATCAAACCAGGGTCAAAAAGTTGAACTGGTTGCAGCAACTAAAACAAGAGAAATTTCAATAATTGAAGAATGTTATCACTTGGGTATAAAAACTATAGGGGAAAACAGGATTCAAGAGTCTGAGAAAAAATTTTCTTACTTTCCTGGTTTTGAAAAAATTAAAAAACGATTTATTGGCCANCTACAAACAAACAAAGTCAACAAGTGTTTAAACCTTTTTGACACCATTGACAGCGTAGACTCATTTAAACTTGCAACCAAAATAAACAAAGGTTCAAAAAAGATAAANAAAAAAACCGAGTGCTTAATTGAGGTAAACACAAGTGGTGAGTCACAGAAAAACGGTTTTTCACCTAAAATCACAGATGAATTAATTTCCTGCTTTAAGCTTACTGGTTTAAACATTGTCGGTCTTATGACCATTGGTCCAAACACGAACAACGAAAGCGACNTGCGATCAGCCTTTATATTGTTAAGAAAATTAAAACACCAAATTAACAACGAGCTTGGATCGTTATTGCTTACCGATCTCTCTATGGGGATGACANGCGACTATGAGGTTGCCATTCAAGAGGGGTCAACNATGGTGCGCGTGGGCACCGGTCTATTTGGAGATCGGAATTAATTATAGTTGAAGAATTATTATTTTAACACAAACCCAAAACANTTTGGGATAAACAATGTTTTTGATAAAGAGGTTTTTGGACACCTCACATTGTGTGAGAAGGACTCANTTTTTATTACACCCACTCAATTTACAAAAAAAAACATTTCCCCAGAACACGCACTTGGACTTAAAGAGAAGTATAAAATAGAAAACATTATTATGTTTGACAGGATTGTGGGCATTAAAAACAATATTTTAATCACAGATCACGTCAATCGGTCTGGGGCCTCCTTTATACGTGGTAAAACACCACACAAAAAACTCCCAATGTTTCCAGACATGTCGGGCGTTTATATAAAAGACACAAAAAACAACAACCAAACAGTTCACACGCTAGGACCAAAGAACTATAAAAAACCCCCTAACGAGGGTGGGGTTGTTTTTTCAGAGGCCGCAGCTATAACAGCAACATTGTGGCACTATGTTGGCGTCGATGTTAGGTGCTATGGAGTTGTTGACACTAACGCCTTAAACAATCCCCTATGTCCTTTGTGAGCGCACAAACCAAAACGGTTCATACACAGACCGACTCATAGAGGCACCAACAAGCGTCCCATATATCCACCCCGTAAGCCAAAGCGCAAAAAGGAATGGAATTATCACGTTAATAATTAGGTCAAGAACCGCAAAGACAAAGACCAATGAAAAAGGTAGAATTATTAGGGTTGATAAAAAAGGATGATTAAGCATTAGTGTTTTAATTTTATTCATATCTTAATAAGACCAAAAACCATACCAAGCGAAATTGGTTGTCAAAATGACAAACAGCTAAAAACTTTTAGCTATTTTAGCGCCGAGCCTAACATTGTTCAGGGCTAACGAAATGTTAGTCTCGAGACTTTTATTTTTTGTTTGTTTTGCAATGTTTTTTAATAAAAACGGCGTTGTTTCTTTACCAACAATCTTATTTAGTTTCATTTTAGATATAGATTTAGAAATAATTTTATTTATTGTTTTCGCAGGTATTTGGTCGGACTTATGAACGGGATTTAAAACGAGTAGAGACGACTTTAAACCACTTTCAAGATTGCACTTAAAAACACTAACCACATCTTCTACATTGTCAACAGAAAAAGGCAGAGCAAAGTTTGAACTAGAAGAATAAAACAAAGGAAAATTACTAGTTTTATATCCAAGCAGGGTAACCCCGAGCGTTTCTAAAGACTCAATGGTTTTTTCTACATCTAAAAAAGACTTTACCCCTGAGCAGACAACAACCAAAGGGGTTTCACTAAGGGAATAAAGGTCCTGAGACATATCCAGTGTGGACTTATAGTCTTTATGAACCCCGCCGATTCCACCAGTTGAGAAAACCTTTATCCCAACAGCGTTAGCTATGTGTGATGCGCTGCTAACGGTCGTTGCGCCAGAAAGGCCCCCTTGGACACAAACACCAATTTCTCTTTTTGATATTTTATTTACAGAGTCATCTGTTGCTATGTGTTCTACTTGGTTTTGATCAAGCCCAACGTGAACAACGCCATTAATTATTGCAATAGCCGCGGGGACGACATCAAGATTATAGCAAATTTCCGCTGCTTTATTGTAAAACTCTTTGTTTTGAGGATAGGGCATTCCACTTGCAATAATTGTAGACTCTAAGGCAAGAACGGGCCTATTGTTATTAATAGCGTCTTTTACTTGTTTGGATGGAGTATATTTCACAGTAGAAAAGTTAAAACCTTTTTAACGACTATTATTAAATCAGTATTAAATGAATATTAAAAAAAAACTAAAAACAGTTAACGCTGATGAGTTTGGCTTACCTAGTCGAATAAAGCTAGCTATTGACAGCAAAGACAATCACTATATAATTAAAAACATTAAGTCTCGAATTATAATGAAAGACGGTGAAAAAATAAACGAGATCGCAAACCAAATTAAACCCAACACTAAAGGATTTGTTTTTCTTGCCACCACAGCCCCTGTTTGTAGTAAAACAAAAAACTACCTAGAAGAGAAAAAAATAAACATCGTTTTCGACTATATTGTTTTATAAAAAGTGTTAAAAAGCTTTATACTACCACAAGACAATAAAATCTTCAAAACGGTTTGGTTTTTAGCCCTGCCAGTCATAATTAGTAACCTAAGTAGGGTTTTAATGAGCCTTGTTGATGTCGCAATGGTTGGGCGATTGGGGCCCGAGGCTCTTGCTGCAACGGGAATGGGTGGAATGCTTATGTGGGGAGCTCTAAGCTTGGTTTTGGGAATCAGAACATCAGTGCAAACCATTTCATCTAGAAGGCTTGGACAAAACAAAACAAGAGACTGTATAAAATCGCTCAACAATGGATTTTTATTAGCCGCTATTTATTCCATCCCTGTTTCTTTTTTAGGCTGGTCCTGTGGTTTTTTAATTATACCGTTTTTTATTGTAGAAGACATAACAACACCCCTGGCGATAAGTTATTTTAGTATTTCATCGATCGGTCTTTTTTTCAACTCAATAAGTTTTGTGTTTCAGGGGTTTTATACGGGTATAGAAAAAACAAAAGTACACCTAAGTGTTACCATAACAAGCAACATAATTAACGCCTACCTTAATGTGGGGCTTATTTATGGAAAAAACACTATTAGTGGTTTTTTTAATGATTTTTTTGGAGGATCCTTAGATCTTTCTTCTTTTTGGTTTTGGGCTGGTTTTGAGGGGATGGGTGTAACCGGAGCAGCGATAGGAACACTAATAGCCTCTGCTTGGATGATGATACACTATAGTTTTTATTTAAACAAACTAACAATGATTAAAGACAATGGGGGAATAATAAGCGCTGGGTTTGATAAAACAATGCTCCAAAGACAGGTCAGTTTATCTTTACCAATGGGTATTCAAGAGACAATGATTGCTATTGGTTGGTCCGTTTTTTATAAAATAATGGCCACTATAGGAATTATTGAACTGGCAACAACGCAGCTTTTGTTTACGATTATGCATGCATCGTTTATGCCTGCGCTTGGTGTTGGTCAGGCGTGCGCTACCCTAGTTGGAAAATACATGGGCTCTAAAGAGGTAGAAAAATCAGAGAAAAGCATAAAAGAATCTTTAAGAATNGCTGAATATATTATGGGNTCAATGGGTCTGATTTTTATCATATTCCCAGAGTTTATTTTATCCCTATTTACAAACGATGTAAACATCATAAATATGGGGATCTGGGGCCTTCGTTTAATTGGTATAATTCAATTTGTAGACGCGGTAGGCTTTACAATGTTTTTAGCCCTAACCGGCGCTGGAAACACTTTTTTCCCAGCAATGGTTGAGTCAGCTCTTGTTTGGTTTTTTATGCTTCCACTTAGTTATTATTTTGGTGTTGTTACTGGAGGAGGGTTTAAGCCACCGTGGATTGTTTTTGCAATATATTTACTGTTAATGGCAACGATCTTAACGCTTAAAGTCATAAAAGGTGACTGGAAAGAAATAGAAGTGTAGGCTTTATTTGTGTTAAATTTTCCCCGAAATATTCTCTATTAAATTGTCAGAAAAACACAAAGATACCGANCCCCAAGAAACACAAGAATGGCTCGAGTCAATTGATGATGCGCTAGAAGAACACGGCTTTGATCGGGCAAGGTTTTTATTAGAACAATTAATTGAACACGCCCAAGCCAAGGGGGCGAGGCTTCCATTTAACACAAACACGCCATTTATTAACACAATACTTCCATCGGAACAACCTGAATACCCGGGCGANAGGCAATTAGAAAGAAGAATTAAATCGATAATTCGCTGGAACGCAATGGCNATGGTTGTAAGGGCTAACACAAACACGCCAGGTATTGGCGGTCACATTTCTACCTATGCGTCTTCAGCGACACTTTATGAGGTTGCCTTTAACCATTTTTTTAAAGGCTTGGACGACCCCAGCGGTGGAGACCTTATCTTTTATCAAGGGCACGGGTCTCCCGGACAATANGCAAGGGCCTTTCTAGAAGGTCGNCTCACAAAAGAAAATTTAGAAANCTTTAGAAGAGAGCTTACCCCNGGTGGACTGTCTTCATATCCACACCCCTACTTAATGCCTAATTTTTGGCAGTTTGCAACAGTCTCAATGGGCCTCGGCCCTATTATGGCAATCTACCAGGCTCGTTTTTTAAACTATATGATTGACCGAGAAATGATTAAAGATACTGATAGAAAAGTTTGGGCATTTCTTGGTGACGGTGAAATGGATGAACCAGAGTCTAAGGGNGCGCTCACGCTTGCGTCGAAAGAAGCGTTAGACAACTTAATATTTGTGATAAACTGTAACCTACAAAGATTAGATGGCCCGGTACGCGGAAACAGTAAGGTTATGCAGGAGCTTGAAGGAGCNTTTAAGGGTGCCGGTTGGAATGTGATTAAGGTTGTTTGGGGCTCAGAATGGGACGAACTAATTGAAAAAGACCACACAGGAAAACTTTTACAAAGAATGGAAGAGGTTGTTGATGGTGAATTATTAAAATATGTAGTAGAAGGGGGAACATATTTCAGAGAGCACTTTTTTGGAAAATATCCAGAAACACTTGAACTTGTTTCTCACATTAGCGACGATGACCTTATAAAGATGAAGCTCGGAGGTCATGATCCGGTAAAAATGTANGCAGCATATAAAGAAGCAACCGAACACCGGGGCAGACCAACGGTAATTCTTGCTAGAACCATTAAGGGTTATGGGTTGGGCGAAGCTGGTGAGGGTAGAAACATAACACACAACCAAAAGAAACTTAACGAAAAGGAATTATTATATTTTAGAGANAGGTTTGATATTCAGCTTTCTGATAAAGAAACGGTAACAGCGCCATTCTTTAAGCCAAAATCAAACAGCAAAGAAATAAAATACATAAAAGATCGCCGTGATAAGCTTGGTGGTTTTTTACCTAAAAGAGTTGTTTCTAATAAAAAAATGTCTCCACCAAATATTAANATATTTCAAGAGCTTTTAGATGGAACAGGCGAAAGAGAAATTTCCACTACAATGGCATTTGTTAGGTTGTTAACGATATTATGTAGAGATAAAAAAATTGGCAAAAACATTGTACCAATTATACCCGATGAGGCAAGAACGTTCGGAATGGACCCCTTGTTNAGACAGCTTGGTATCTATTCACACAAGGGTCAACTTTATGACCCAGTAGACTCAGATCAGTTTTTATACTACAAAGAAGCTGTAAATGGTCAAATTTTTGAAGAAGGGATCAATGAAGCAGGGGCAATTTCATCTTTCATCGCTGTGGGAATGTCTTATCAAACAACNGGTCAAAACATGATTCCCTTCTACATATATTACTCAATGTTTGGTTTTCAAAGAGTGTGGGATTTTATATGGGCAGCGGGTGACATGAGAACTAGGGGGTTTTTACTTGGTGGAACCGCNGGCAGAACCACGTTAAANGGGGAAGGGCTACAACATCAAGATGGCCACAGCCANTTAGCCGCTGCCGCAACACCAAACATCAAAGCCTATGATGTTGCATATGCCTATGAGATTGCGATTATTATACAACACGGTATAAAAGAAATGTTTTATGATCAAAAAGATGTTATTTACTATCTNACNCTAGAGAATGAAAACTATGCTCACCTTAAAATGCCAAAAGGGATTGAAAAAGACATAATAAAGGGAATGTATAAAATTCGAACAACAAAAAAACCAACCATTAGGCTACTTGGAAGCGGTCCGCTTCTCAATGAGGTAATAGCAGCGGCAGAGCTACTTATTAATGATTGGGGAATCGAACCNGGGATATGGAACGTTACCTCGTTCACAGAACTGCGAAGAGAGGCAGAGGAGACAGAGAGGTGGAACACTATGAACCCAAGTGAAAAACAAAAACAATCTCACTTAGAAAAATCTCTTAATAAACACCCCGTTCCAACAATTGCTGTTTCAGACTATGTGAAAATGTCATCTGAACAAATTGCGCCCTATGTTTCAGGGGCATATTATGCGCTTGGAACTGATGGTTTCGGTAGAAGCGACACAAGAGAAAACCTAAGGCACTTTTTTGAGATAGACAGGTATTATATNGTTTTAACAGCTGTGCGCTCGCTGGCTATTGAAGAAAAACTAGAAATGCGTGTGGCAAATGAGGTGATAAAAAAGTATAATATAGATTCAAATAANCCCAGTCCTATAACCNTTTAATATGTTAAAAGAAATTTTATTACCAGACCTTGGAGAGGGCATCAGCTCAGCTGATGTCAGTGAGGTTTTGGTTTCTCCTGGTGANAATGTGTCCATCGATGATATTATATTAGTCCTAGAATCAGAAAAAGCCAGCATGGAGATCCCATCAGAAGATAAGGGTATTATAAAAAAAGTTTTTGTTTCCGCTGGCGATGAGGTAAAAACTGGTGAGATATTAATTATGATGGAAGTAGTTCCTGTTTCTAAGGTGGCGAAAGAAAAGACAAAAGAAAAAATCGAGCCTAAAAAACAAAAAAATCAAAAANCTGCGCCAANCACTAAAGAAAAAATAAAACCAGAATTAAAAACAAATGGTAAAACATTCGCAAGTCCAGGNGTTAGAAGGCTTGCTAGGGAGTTAGAGATTGTGCTCTCTCAGGTTAAAGCAACCGGCCCAAAAGGAAGAATAACAAAAGAAGACCTTCATGGATATATAAAACAAAAAATGGCACAGNGTGTCGGTGTTAATATACAAGCTCAGCCAAAAATCGATTTTTCGAAGTGGGGAGAAATTGAAACAAAACCACTAACAAAGATTCAAAAAATAACAGGCGATCGNCTGCAACAATCCTGGCAAACAATTCCCCACGTTACCCAATTTGATGAGGCCGACATTTCTATACTTAANACCAAAAGAGAAAAACTCAAAANAGAGGGGCAGAAAAAAAACATAAAAGTAACGTTTTTACCTTTCATTATGAAAGCTGTAATTAAAACCCTTAAAGAGTTCCCCTCTTTTAATAGCTCACTAGACCACCAGGGAAAAAACCTNGTTATTAAAAACTATTATAACTTAGGCATAGCCGTTGACACGCCAACCGGGCTAATCGTTCCGGTTATTAAAAATGTAGATAAAAAATCAATAAACACCTTATCAAAAGAACTTATGGACATTAGTGAAAGAGCAAGATTGGGGAAACTAAAACCGGGTGAGCTAAAAGGTGGTTCGTTTACAATATCTAGCTTGGGTGGAATTGGGGGGACATATTTCACACCAATTATTAACCCACCAGAGGTAGCAATTATGGGCGTCTCTAAAAGTATTTGGAAACCAATATATAACCACAAATCAAAAGAAATTATTCCAACGTATACAATGCCTTTTTCTTTATCATATGACCATCGNGTTATTGATGGTGCNCTCGGGGCAGCGTTCACATCTTTCTTTTCAAATGCTGTGCTTGACAGCACAACCTTTGACTGATAATTATGTTATCTAAAAAACATATTGAAATAATAATAATTGGATCCGGACCAGGTGGTTACGCCGCAGGATTTAGAGCCGCTGACCTCGGTAGGAAGGTTTTGATTGTAGATAAAGATCCAACTCTCGGAGGTGTATGTTTAAACAGGGGATGTATACCCTCAAAAACACTATTACACATAGCAAAAGTATTAGAAGAGGCCNAGTCACTTAAAAATATGGGAGTGGGGTTTTCAAAACCAAAAATAGANATTGATGGTGTTCGTAGTTGGAAATCAAAAATTGTGACACAGTTATCAAGCGGAATAAGCCANATGGCAAAAGCAAGAAAGGTACAAACAGTTGAGGGTGAGGCTACATTTTTATCTAACTCTGAGATACAGATTAAATCAGGATCAAAGAAACAAATAGTTACNTTTGATAACTGTATTATAGCTGCTGGGTCTTCATCATCTACGATACCGGGGGTTCCAATAGATAATAAAGACGTGCTTACCTCTCGAACAGCATTGGACCTAGTAAGGGTCCCCAAAAATNTACTAATAATTGGAGGTGGCTATATAGGGCTGGAAATGGGAACAGTGTTTAGCTCTCTAGGTTCTGTTGTGAGTGTGGCGGAGTTTTTACCAAACCTACTTCCAGGNGCAGATGCCGATCTTGTTAAGCCACTTGCTAGAAAGCTAAAAAAACAATTTGAAGAAATTTATTTATCAACGAAAATAACAAGTGTAAAACCATCAAAACCAAGCGGGCTCACAGTTACCATGGAAAAAGACGGGAAAACAAGTACAAAAAAATTCGACCAGGTTCTTGTAGCTGTTGGTAGAAAACCAAACACAAAAAACATCGGGCTAGAAAACACAACTATAATAATTAACGAGCAAGGATTTATAGGTGTTGATAAACGTCAAAAAACAAACGTTGATAATATATATGCGATTGGAGATATTGCGGGAGATCCAATGCTTGCACACAAAGCAACCCACGAAGGAAAAGTTGCAGCTGAGGTTATCTGTGGCCTACCTTCCGAATTTGACGCAAAGGCTATCCCAGCTGTTATTTTTACCGATCCTGAAATAGCCTGGGTTGGTATAACTGAGGCGGAGGCAAAAGAAAAATCAATACCCTACCAAAAAGGAGAATTTCCATGGGCAGCAAGCGGAAAGTCGCTTGCGCTTGGAAGAAACGAGGGCAAAACAAAAATTATTTTTGACCCCGATACAAAAAGAACAATAGGCGTAGGTATTGTTGGNCCNAATGCTGGTGATCTTATATCTGAGGGGGCGCTCGCAATAGAAATGGGGGCAGACGCTGAAGACATTAGCCTAACTGTTCACCCTCACCCCACTCTTGGGGAGACGTTTGCAAATGCAGCTGAGGTTTTTGAGGGCACAGTAACAGATTTATATATTCCTAAAAAACCGGATTAATATTTTCCTGAAAAATCTATTAATATGCCTTTAGAGATTATATTAATAGCCGCTGTCACAGTTGATGGTTTTATTGCTAGGCATAACAGCGAAATAACAAAATGGACACAAGACCTANATCTTTTTAAAAAACAGACGATGGGGTGCCCGGTTATTATGGGGTCTAATACACATAATACACTTTCTAATGAGCTTATAGGAAGGGATATAATAGTGGTTCACAGAGATGATAACCCCAAAGACATAATTAATAAAATATCTAGCAACCGGTGCTTTATAGCGGGAGGCGGAAAAACATATTCCAAGTTTTATTCTTTTTTAACTCACGCCTATATCACACCTCATCCACTTATTTTTGGAAGTGGGATCTCATTGTTTACTGAAAAGGTACCAGAATTAAACCTGATTTTTGAAAGACTAATCGAAGTGTCAAAAGCAGGNGGTATTTATCAATATCAGTATCGAGTGGACCGTTGAAGAGATTACTAGTTATACAATTAATTATAGTAACAATCGGATTATCAATAGGTGTTACATCTGGGGGTATTTTATCTAGAGATCAACTAGCCATAGATATTAACCACTATGACCTTAGAATAAAGGTGGACACAAAAAGAAAAATGATTTCAGGGTATGTTGATATAAAAATGAAAATATTGGATGAAATTAGATTTATAGAATTAGATCTTATTAAACAATATTTCATTTCCAAAATTTTAATTGATAGCGTTTCAACACCATTTAAACACCAACAAAATAAAATTTTTATTACAGCACAGGGAATTAAGGCCAACACTACAACTACGATCAGAGTTCTTTATAAAGGAAAACCCCCAGAGGCTGAGAAGCCTCCTTGGAGCGGAGGGTTTACATGGGAAAAAAGNAATGATGGATATCCNTGGGTTGGAATATCGTGTCANGGNAANGGANCGCATATATGGTTTCCATGTAAAGAACACCCNAGCGATGAGCCAGACAGTGTTGATTTACACATAACCGTACAAAAACCGCTCTCTGTTGCCGCTAATGGACTCCTCCAAAGCGTAGAGGAACATAAAAACAAGTGGCACACCTGGCACTGGAAAACCAGTTATAATATCAACCCATATAATATCAATTTTACCATTGGAAATTTTGATATTGTTGAAAGAATATCTCCGGTTTTAGGAAAGCCACTAAGGGTACAGTTTTATGTTCTTAAAGATAATATAGATGGCGCGGAGGCATTATTAGATCAAGNAGAAATATTTTTAGATTTTTTTACAAGGAACTTTGGACAATACCCGTGGATAAAAGAAAAATTTGGACTTGTTAATACTCCTTATTGGGGCATGGAACACCAAACAATGATTGCTTATGGAAACGATTACAAAAACAATGAAAAGGGATATGATTTTTTATTATTCCATGAAATGTCTCACGAGTGGTGGGGAAATTATTTAAGTGTATCAGACTGGGCTGACCTGTGGATACACGAAGGGTTTGCTGTGTATACGGAGGCACTTTATCTAGAAGAAAAATATGGTATAGANGAGTACAATAAGTTTTTTAGAAAAAAAATAATTAAGAAAATTCCACTCACTCAATCAATTGTTCCGCACAGGAACGCTACAATAGAAAACGTGTCAGGATTGGACCCCTATAATAAAGGGGCATATGTTTTACACATGCTTCGTTATTTAATTGGTGATGATAAATTTTTTGAAATTTTAAGTGAGTTTTTATACAGTAAAAAACAACTGCCCAACAATCAAGTAACAACAAAGGACTTTATTGACCTTGTTCATTTAAAAATAGAATACAAGATAGATTGGTTTTTTAAATCATATCTNTATGAAAAAGATTACCCAGTTTTAATTCAAAAAACAAAACACGGATCTAACCACACGTTTATAAATCTATATTGGGAGGATAAAAATTTTTCCATGCCAGTTGAAGTGTATTACAATTCAAACACTGGATTACGACAGCGAAAACTGTCTTTGACAAACAAACCAACAATGATAGCAATTCCTCAGCATAATAAAATTAAAATCGACCCCAATAAAAGAATTCTACTAACCGTTAAAAATAANAGTTAACATTTATAATTGTTATAATATTTAATGCTGAAGAAAAATAAAATTATACTTATTCTTATGGCCACTGCGGTTTTTTCAGCCTTTTGGTATTTTTACCATCCCGCCCCAAAATATAATGGGCACATGTCAATAGGNGGTTTAAATAAGTCTGTTGATATATATACGGATACATATGGAGTGCCGCATATTTTTGCACAAAACGAAGAAGATCTTTTTTATGCTGCGGGTTATTATGCTGCCAGAGACAGACTGTTTCAAATGTCTGTGGTTAATTACGCGGTTCGAGGAGAGCTTGCTTACGCTTTTGGTGATGAACTAATCAGCAGTGATATTTATCTTAGAACATGGAGGATACACGACACAGCAAAAAAATTGGTTGGGGANCTAAACAAGGAAACCGTTGATTTAATGGGTGCGTTCTGTGCTGGAATCAATTATAGAATAAAAGAAGTTTATAATGATTTACCGATCGAATTTAAACTAACAGGAATGAAACCACCTGTCTGGAACCCTTCAATTGTTACTGGCTATNCGAGAATGATGGCNAGAGAAATGTCATCCTCNTGGAAACCNGAAATTGTTTTTGGGGCAATTGAAAATTATTTTGGAAAAGAAAAGTTAAAAGAGATCTACCCTTATTATAGCAACTCACACCCANCCATAGCACANAATAAAAANNTNCTANAAAAAGAAATATTTTCAAAGCTNATGGATGAAGAATTAAAACTTCAAAAAACNCTTGGCTATAATTCATCGGTTTCTGGCTCAAACAANTGGGTTGTTTCTGGCTCTAGAACAAAATCTGGAAAACCGTTTTTGGCAAACGACCCCCATCTTGTGTTTACACAACCTCCCAGATGGTATGAAATGCACCTAAAGGGAGGACGTTTTAATATAAGTGGATTATGTTTGGCCGGCATCCCAATGCCAATCATTGGTCAAAATGAAAATATTGCCTGGGGGTTTACAAACTCTATGGTAGATGATATGGATTTTTTTATTGAAAAAATTAACCCTGAAAACGAAGATCAATACTTATATGACGGCGACTGGAAGGATATGAAGATTATTAAGGAAACCATCAAACTAAGAAACAACAGAGACACCACCGTTACAATTAGACTCACTCATCATGGACCAATTATTACCGATGTTCATAGTTTGTTAAAAGGTGAAAATACGGCAATGTCAATGGCCTGGACGGGTAATTGGCTTACGAAAGAAATAGATGGTTTGTTCGGTTTAGCAACCGCAAAAAACTGGAATGATTTTTCNAGAGCGTTAAAACACTTCGGNGTACCGGGGCAAAATATTNTTTATGCAGATATTGATGGAAACATCGGATGGCGGCCCGCTGTTTTTCTTCCAATAAGGAAAGAAGGTTCTAGTTTGATACCGCGGCCGGGGCATGATTCAGACTNTGATTGGAGCGGAAGGGTACCCTATAAAGAAATGCCATACTTATTCAACCCTAAAAAGGGATATATTGCTACCGCAAACAATAAAACAATTGGTGACTCCTTTCCTTATTATATAAGTGGTCTTTGGGCCGACCCAAGCAGAGCACAACAAATAATAAAAAGATTAGACACTTTAGACGTGGCTACAATAGAAGATATGAAGTCTATCCAGCTAGACTATACATCTTTATTTGCGAAAGAGATAACCCCGCTACTATTATCTATAAAAACAGGTAACGAAACAGGAAAGCACAAGGAAGCGATAAAAATATTAGAAGATTGGGACTTTGTAGAATCTCCAGAATCAAAAGGAACTCTTATTTTTCACTCCGTTTTGCGTCAAGTTGTGATCTCTATTTTTGGTGATGAATTAGATTTGTTAGGAGATAAATATTTAGATGCGTTTACCTCAATGAAATATTTACACAACCGCAGTCTTAGAAAAATATTAGCAGAGGGAAATTCTTCTTGGGTTGATGATGTCACAACAAGAAACAAAATTGAAACACTGGATGAGATATTAACACAATCATTTATCAATGGTGTTCATGACATAGAAAGAGTTGCTGGGCACAATATAAACAATTGGGAGTGGGGGAGAGTTCATTATTTGACACACAATCATAAAATGGGTTCAAAAAAGATTTTAGACTGGATATTTGGGTTAAATGTTGGTCCATACCTTTCTGGTGGCTCTGACAAGTCTCCAAACGCTGGTTCTTACTCATTCAGTGACCCATATGCACAAACGGCTGGTGCCTCAATGAGGCGTGTTGTCGATTTCAGCAATTTAAATGAAACCCAACAGATAATACCAACTGGGCAGTCGGGGTTGTATAATAGTCCACACTATAAAGACCAGGCAGATCTATACCATAGTGGAAAATATAGAACGACCTGGTTTGATGAGTCGCACATCAGAAAAAGCAATGAGTTTAAAAGGCTTACTCTTCTACCGTTGAAATGATAACAACGGTTCTGGTTTTATTAATAATTATTGTTAGTTACTTCGGGTACTGGAGTGCAAGGGGAATGGGAAGTTTTTATACCTCTAGTCCAATGATGATTGCGCACAGAGGAGCCACAAAAGATTTTCCTGAGAACACAATTGAAGCATACAGTGAGTCCATTAAGTTGGGATATAATGGAATTGAACTAGATATCTTGTCATCTAAAGATGGTGTTATATATTGTTCTCATAATCATCAATTAGAAAGAGAGACGAGCGATAGTGGTTACATTCATAAAATGAACTCTTCGGAGCTTGATAAGATTAAAACTGGAGCGCGTTCCCATCCCGANAATCAGAAACCTATGCCCCGATTAGAAAACGCAATCAAACAACTACCTAATAATATAAAATTAAATATTGAGGTAAAGTTTTCAGAACCTCTTGACTTTTCAACTATATCAATACTGAGAAAAATGATTATAAATAAACAAATAAAACAGTCGATACTTATTTCATCATTCAATCCTTTTATTGTTTTTTATGCCCGNTGGTTTATTCCAAATATAAAAACAGGCTATTTAGTTGAGACTACCGATATGATTAAGTGGATGCACCTAGCNCACCCAGACTGTCTTCATCCTAGGGCAGACCTATTAAATAATAACCTTATAGATAGTTGTAACAAAAAAAACATGTCGATCAACGCCTGGACGGTGAACTCAGAGTCTGCAATTAATTATTGCAAACACCTTGGCGTTGCTGGAATTATTACAGATAGAGTTGATACTCAAAAGATATGATTAAAACAGGNCCTCGTATATTAATAATACCAGACTCTTTCAAAGACAGCATCAGCTCAATAGAGTTTTGTGAGATTGCAAATAATAGCGTATTAGATATGAATTCTAATTCAATAGTTGATTGTATACCAATGGGAGACGGCGGGGAAGGAAGTATAGATGTGTTCAGGTTTATTCCTGGTTATGATTTTAAGTCAGTTATTATAAAAAACCCTATTGGTAAGGAGGTGTCATCTGAGTATTGTACACAAAAAGAAACCAAAACAGCTATCATAGAAATGGCAAAAGCTTCTGGGTTACAAATGCTCCCACAAAAATTAAGAGACCCCATGAAGACCACAAGCTATGGAACTGGTCAGCTTATTCTTGATGCAGTAAAAAATGATATAAAAAAAATCATTTTATTTGTTGGTGGAAGCGCCACAAACGATATAGGTATAGGAATGCTAGAGGCGCTTGGTTATAAATATTATAATTCTAACAACGAAAGAGTTAGCGGAACNGTAGAAAACATTGAAAACATTGTAAGGATCGATAATCCTAAAATTATTGAAAAATTAAAAGAAGTTTCGTTTGTCGTTGCCTGTGATGTGTCAAACACACTTTTAGGCCCCGATGGAGCCACGTATTCATATGGAAAGCAGAAAGGCGCAAATAACGATCAACTAGATAAACTTGAGAAGTGCTTAAAACATTTTTCAGATATAGNAAGAANACATAAGGGGGTAGACCATACTAACTCTGAAGGTGCCGGTGCAGCCGGCGGTGTGGGGTTTAGTGCTATGAGTTTTTTAGATGCAAAATTTCAGTCCGGATTTAAATTAATTCAGAAACGCATAGATCTGAAAAATAAAATTCAACAGAACAACTATGACCTAATAATTACAGGTGAGGGAAGTATAGACAAGCAAACAAGTAATGGAAAACTGATAATGCACTTGGGCAAAATAGGTAAAAAATATTCGATCCCGGTAATAGCGTTTNGTGGCATTGTAAAAGAGAAACTTCAAGATCTCAACCTGCCGGGAATNACGNNGCTAAAACAGATTAGNCCTGATGGNTNNGANCTNTCTATCGCAATTCAAAAAGCCCCTATTTATTTAGAAAAAGCATTGCATGATGAAGTTCAAAAATATCTAAACTGATTATCGATTTTGAATCTTATAGNNTGAGAATTCATTAATNTTNTCAGTGTTNATTAAATCAACNCCNGCNNNTTCTAAAANAATCCAACCATTTTTATTATCAGGGGAANCCCAAAATCGTAATTGTTTTTTCTCTAGATGAATTTTGTTAATAATATCGNTTAATANGATNAGTTCTTTTTTTGGCATANTNCCNANACCATTCCANTGAAAATGATCTGACCAGTCTAT
Organism: Fidelibacterota bacterium; assembly: GCA_002713885.1. Lineage (GTDB taxonomy): Bacteria > Fidelibacterota > Marinisomatia > Marinisomatales > UBA1611 > TMED80. Next base: position 620 of record PAVC01000047.1, on the reverse strand, counting down.
ACTAATNATNGGCATCANAANATTAGATATGNTTTTACTAATATTTGAAAAACGACCATCTAAAAAAACAAANCGATCTANATTNTATTTAAAANNTTCNANNCNNGGCTTATTNCCNGATANTATTATTGTAACAGNGCCNTGNANCAGTGNGTCNGANANCACGNGGNTCAACATTGGTTTATATTTNTTAAGAATAATTTTGAGAATATCATATGTTGGACCTGCTGCTGTTTTAATATCAACCAACAGGTAAAGAGGGCTCTTCTTTTTGTATATAAATCCTTTATTTTCATTAAAGAGTTTCCAAAGAGGCTCTAAATATAATTTTTCAATTGTTGTATTTTTTCTTAATTGAAGCCAATTATGACCAACGTATAGGTCAGATTTAAACAAAAAAACATCAACCTCTATACTTTTAAAGTTGTTTTCAAGAGCACTATACAATGGCCTTTTGTTTAAGTAGTCATTGTGTGAGTGTGCATTATTAATAATATTTTGAGCCAGAGATTTTTCTAAAAAAGGAAGGCCGAATACCATAATGACCGGTACCAAACACCGAATAATGATATTTAAGATCATTATTCTCCTAAATCAAAACAGAATGAGTGCTGAAGTAG
>PAVC01000046.1 GCA_002713885.1 Fidelibacterota bacterium | reverse complement strand
TGATACACGCCGATCTAATATATTAGAAAAGTGGCTACACCATGATAAAATCTCTACGCCCTTCAGGAAGGTATTTAATGATAAAAACATTAATAAAGTATTCAGTGATGAAGCCACAAAGCATGGTTCTCCAGGATCTTACATTAGTTATATGCAAAAAAAAATTCTAACTGGCCTTAATAAAAACAATTCACATCTTAATCCTTTTCTTCAACATATATTCCTTGGATATTATAAATCGCCAAAAGCTTTCCCATATATTGAATCAAAAACCTTAACTGAAATGACTATGATGGAGAGCAGCATTCTAAGTTTGGATAATATTTCGTCTTACGATATTATCAGTCTTTCAAATATTTTTGACTGGAGCAGTGAGGATACCGTAAAAACACATGCCAAATATTTCTCTCAAATGAAAAAAGGTTCTGCGATTATAATAAGGCAAATNAATAACCACAAAAATTGGATTGAAATATTTAAAGACTACTTTACTGAAGANAAAANTTTTGATAGATATTGGAAGGAAAATGATCGGAGTATGTTCTATGATCANATTAGACTATTCATCAGGAAATGAGCTACGAGTTTGAAATAATAGGACCAGAAAAGATTGATAAATTTTTGCGAGAATTACAATCTCTGGAACAAGATATAGAATACCCACTTGAAGATGGGNAAGGNAATTTTATCATTAGACATGGAAAAGAATATTCTCCCTTTTTTACTCAGCAAGGAAACAAAACAAGATTTGTTGTTATGAAAATAAATTCACAATTAATTGGCACAGCTGCTGGAATGTGGAAAAAGATAAGTTTATTTGATAAAAATTATAATGGGCTTTACATCGCTGACCTAAAGATTAGATCTGGACATAGAAAAAAAGGCATCCTAAAAAATTTATTATGGCACCTGTTGAGTCGGTGGGCNTTTACTGCCGATTATAGAGGATGGGACTTTTGTTATTTTTGTGCTATGCTAAAAAATGGAGAAGGCGTTGATAAATCATTTAAAGGTTTTAATCCTGCAAAACTGGCGACCCCATCCGCTTTAATCAATATTTATATGGTCGAGCCAACTATTTTATCAGCATTAGATATTAAATCNTTGCCTAAAATTGATCCTGAAAAATCNGTTAACCTTAGCCCNNTGAGAAACGAGTTGATATTATGGAATGATGGGAAAAAAGATATAATCTCTTCTGAAAACCAATCAATATTCAGATTTGGCCATCTGCATCCAGAAATATTTTTTAATGAAAATTCTTCTAATNTAAAAGAGGCCGCATCAATCATAAAAANGAAAAAAGGGCTCGCATGTTTCGCGATTGATGACAGGCAAGGTGATATAATNAGTTGGCTAAAATCAAATGGAATAACAACAAAAACAAAATGCAAAATATTTTCTTTTTCACCATTTGCTCCATCAATAAAACATTCCANNAATATTAATATATCTACAGGAGAAATATAGATGCACGACTATATAAATAATCTTAAAANAAATACTCCTATTGATAATGAACTATATTTTCGTTCACTACAAAACAATACGATGACTTTTGATGCTTTTAAAGAATCACAGACTAATTTTTACGGTNCCGTATGCTATTTTTCTCGGCCATTATTTGCTCTTTGCTCAAGAATTGATAATTATGTTGANAGATTAAATATTCTTGAAAATATTATTGATGAACATGGAAATGGAAATATTAATGTAGCTCATGGCAATACATATAAAGAATATCTTATTAATCTAGGNGTAAGTGAAAAAACAATTGAAAAATCTTCTAATCATATATCTGTTTCTAATTTCTATTCAAAAATAGATCAAACGGTAAAAGAAGATAATATTGACACAGCAATAGCTATGTNTGGTATTATTGANGACCGGTATACCGAAATATCATCATTTATTGCAAAAACAGTAGTAAGAAANAATTGGCTAGATGAGTCCAAACTTTCTCACTATTCTACCCATAAAGAGCTTGATATTCATCATGCAGAATTATTTTATAAACTCATTGAACAAAAATGGTCGAATAACCAATCAATGNAGTATATAAAAACTGGGTTAAACCTTGGAAATGAATTAGTGATGAAATTATTTAATGAAATATTAATCAANACTTCAANNNCCAATTAATNATAGAATAAAAANCATAAAAGTGCGGAGAGGGAGGGATTCGAACCCCCGAAACGCGTAAACGTTTACACGCTTTCCAAGCGTGCGCCTTCAGCCACTCGGCCACCTCTCCTGATAGTATAATTTCTACTATTAGTTAGCGATTATAATAAAAAACCCCAACATCTGGCCGGGGTTTTCTAAATCAAAATATTCTATTGTGAGTATTTATTCTTCTTCATCTTCAGAATCAGAAACAGGCTGATCTTCATCCTTTACCGCTTCATCTAATGCATTTTTCACTTCAGTTTTAGCCGTATCTTGACTATCAGATTCTTTAGCTTCAGATTCTTGGTGGTTAGACTCAAATTTAGAAAGATCAATATCGATCAAATTCACAGCCTCATCCATACGCTTTAGAGCTGCATCAAGATTTTCACCTCCTTGAAGCTTAATCATTTGCTCATTAAACCTCCAGAAACCAGTCTTTTCAGATTTTACACTTTTAACATACTTGACCATGACCACATCTGTATCACCGCCACGTCTACTTGCTTTGTCAGCAAAGCTCTTTTGTTTTTTTGCCATTATTTGATTATCCTAAAAATTTTTGCTGGCGAATTTAGTTTCTAAAAACAGGAAGTTCAATGAGTTAGAATTATTGCCCTTCTTACTTAGCCCTTGCCCTCTGCTGCCTTTTTTTTAATTTCGCGGTAGCTAATTTTCTCATATCAACAACACTATCATGTTCATCAACAATCTCGACACCAAGTAGAGTCTCTATCGCATCCTCAAGGGTGATTAATCCAGTCGTAGTGCCAAACTCATCAGAAACAATAAATATTTGTTGCCTGCGCTTTACAAACTGATCTAGTATATCAGAAACAGAATCTTTATCACCAACTGAATGAACTGGTTCCATTAGGCTATGCATTTCAACGTCAAACTTATCCTCTGCCTGTTTATTAACAAGATCATAACGGTGGACAAAACCAATAATTTGATCAAGTGAATTTTCATAAATTGGAATTCTTGAAAATACTAAAGGAGAATACTTATCAACCACTTTACCAACTGTATCTCTTTGTGATAGTGCAAACATAACCGACCGTGGTGTCATCACCTCTTCTGCTGATATATTATCTAGTTTCATTAAGTTTTCTATAATATCCCCCTCTTGGCTATCAATAGCACCTTCATCCTCACTTAATTCAGCCATTGCGATCAACTCTTCTCTGGAAGCTTTTGACTTATCTGAATCGCCTTTATTGAAAGACTTAGATATTTTTTCACCCACAATAACCATTGGAAAAACAACAAAGATTAATCCCCTGGTCATATAAGCCGTAAAACCAACTAAAGATTTTGTGTAGTTAGCCCCTAGGGTTTTCGGTATGATCTCAGAAAAAAATAAAATCGATAGAGTAAGAATAAATGAAGACAGTGCAACCCATCCGCTGCCAAAAACAGAGTAGGTTTGTGCACCAACTCCAGTGGCACCAACTGTGTTTGCTATGGTGTTGATTGTGAGAATTGCCGATAGTGGCCTGTTTATATTTTCCTTTAACGATTCCATTATCCGGCCTCTGCTTTTCCCTTCTTTAATTAACACAGCTATATGAGCATGTGATACACTTAGAAGAACAGACTCCAGTAGAGAGCAAATAAAAGAAACCACCAAGGCCGTAAAAAAATAGACGATCAAAGCTGTCATGTGTATATGAATTTAGTCGAGTTTATAATAGAAACAAATTAGGTTCATTTTATAGGAAGTATCTTCCCATGGAGATTGATCTCAGTCTGAATATTAAGAATATCTAAGATNGTNGGTACAATGTCTACTGTTTCCGCATNNTGNTTANTATGATGATATTTNCTGCCTTCTCTTGCGAATAAAAGTGGAACATGGGTATCATAATCATATGGACTCCCATGACTAGTTCCATAAGAAGAGCGATAGAGGTACCCCTCTTTAATAAGAGCAAAAACATCAGCACTTTTTTCAGGGTGTANCATATTTTTTAGTCGAATCGTTATTGCATCTTTTTCTTTTGAGGCAAGTATTTCATCTTTCGTGAGTACNGCTGAAATACCATCTACCTTAGACAAATATTTTTTTATTACTTGGGCTGGCTTATCAAGAGAAATATTATTTTTTCTTAAGCGTTCGNGGTTGAAATAAAATTTTGNTCCACTTCGAACAAAAAGATTATCACCATATATCTCAGATATTTCATCATTTATCCACTCATATGCCTCTTTTAAGTGTTCCCTACTTACTCTTCCGCCCTCCATACCAAGAGATGGTAAATACTCAGGAATCGGAAGCCCACCATGGTCAGAGCTAAGAATAAANTCAATATATTCTAGCCCCACCTGCTGGTCTAAATAATCAATAAATCTTCCAAGCACTATATCCAGCCTAAGAAAATAATCCATTGCCTCCTGNGAATATGGACCATAATTGTGCAAAATATAATCCATTGTAGAGATACCAATACATAATAAGTCAGGATGATTATCTGATCCAAGTTTAGCATTTTTAATGGTGATTTCAGATAGCCCAAATAATTTTTCATCAAACCAGGGTGTATCTAAAAATTCTTTTCCAGGATCAACTCCCTTATCAAATGATATTGGAAAAACCGGATTATATTTATTTTTCTTTTTGTCAGTATTATCATTGAGATCATGCTCGTCATCATGATAAAAATCTACCTCACCATTAAAATAATCCTGTCTTGAGTATTTGATATAAAAACTATCAGGCAAAATTTTATTCCACATAGAATCTTTGTATGCTTTTAGATTCATATTGTCATTGTACTCATTGACCCATTCAGGAAGAGANTCTGTATAAAATGTTGATGAAATAAATCTATCTCTATTATTATAATAAAGAGCAATGTCAGGATTTTGTCCTCCTAAAAAAATGGCAGCTCTATCTTTACCGCCTATTGAAAAAACCTTAGACTTTGGGTCTGCGTCTTTAATCATATCACCTATACCTTTAGTTTTATATCGCGTAATAGATCNCGCGGNTCCCNCTCCTCCCACNGGATGTGCTTTAGNATCTTCTACACAGTTTACTACTCTGCCAAGCTCTCTATCAAAATATTCATTACCCANAACTCCTCCTGGGCCCGGGTAGATTCCTGTACCAATAGCAAAATGTCCAGGACCAGTGACTGTATAGCCATGCTGTTGATAAGCGCTATCAAAGACAACACTATTTTCTAATAGCCACTTAAAACCACCAGTATAAAGACTCTCAAATCGACTTAAATGATCAGGCCTCATTTGATCACCTACAAGCAAAATAATAAGTTTAGTAGGCTTATGATTATCACAAGAAACTAGTAGAAGTAATAAAAGTAGAAGCCCTACTTTTCTTTTCATTGACTAGTAACCTTTAGGAATCTTCTTTTTCCGACCTTTAGTATTCTTTCTTTTCCCGGAGAAAGTGTTAGCCGAATATCGTTTACTNCTTCACCATCTAATCGGACGGCAGACTGTTTTATCATTCTACGGGCCTCGCTCTTACTATTAAGTAAACCAGAGTCCNCAATAATATTTACCAATAGGCCTTCTTCATGTATTTTATATTCATCTATAACATCGGGCATACCTTTCGAAACAGTAATATTATTAAAATAATTTTCAGCGTCAATCGCTTTATCTTTATCATAATACAGTTCAACAATTTTTCTCGCTAGATCTCTTTTTATTTCCATGGGATTTATTGAGCTATCGCTTAATCTGATTTTTACGTCTNCTAAAACGGTTTCATCAGCATCAGCTGCAAGCGTATACCAAGATAGCATACTCTCATCTGGAATCGATAGGGTTTTACCATACATATCGTTGGCCGTATCTGATATCCCGATATCATTACCATAAGATTTAGACATTTTCTCTACTCCATCCGTACCCGCTAAGATTGGCATCGTAAGAATACATTGAGGATCCTGACCAATATCCCGTTGAAGATTTCTTCCCATAAGCAGGTTAAACTTCTGATCTGTACCNCCTAGCTCAATATCTGACACAAGCTCAACTGAGTCTTGTGCCTGNGCAAGAGGATATAAAAACTCATGAAGTGATATTGGAACTTCTGAATCATATCTCTTTGTAAAATCATCTCTTTCAAGCATCCTGGCTACGGTCGTAGAGCTAGCAAGTTTTATGACCTCTGAAAAATTNATNTTATCTAGCCATTCTGAATTATAATTAACTTTAAGTTTATTCATATCAAGTATTACTTTAGNTTGATTAAGATATGTTTTTGCATTCTCNCGGGCCTCTTCTAGGGAAAGTTGTGGCCGCGTCTTATTTCTGCCTGAGGGGTCACCAATCATTGCTGTAAANTCACCTATGACTAGTACCGCCTGATGNCCCAAATCCTGAAANTGTCTGAGCTTTCTTAGCACAACACTGTGNCCNATATGTAAATCTGGCCTGCTTGGATCACAGCCAAGTTTTNCGATTATTGGCTTATTGGTTTTAATCGATCTTTCAAGTTTACCACGAAGTTCTTCTTCTGGAATAATTTCCTCAGCGCCTCTTTTAATCAGCTCTAGTTGTTTATCTACTGATAAAATTTTCATTTACTTCTTTTTAACTCCCTTTGAATTTCTCTTTCAATATCTCTTCGCTTTTTGGTATCGCGCTTGTCATATAATTTTTTTCCCTTTGCTAGGCCTATCTCTACCTTAATCCAGCCACGCTTATTAAAATAGAGTTTTAAAGGGACCGCTGTAAGGCCCTTTGCAGCAAGTTTTTGTCCTATTTTTAGTATTTCATTTTTATGTAAAAGAAGCCGTCTGTTTCTAACAGGTTCGTGGCCATTAAATCCCGTATGNCTATAGGAACTAATNTGTGTCCCGACCAACCATGCTTGCCCCTTTTTAATAANTATATAGCTTTCTTTTAGACTTGCTTTACCTTCCCTCAGGCTTTTAACCTCGCTCCCTAAGAGCTCAAGACCNGCCTCAAAAGTCTCAATAATCTGAAACTCATGGTATGCCTTCCTATTAGTCGAAACCGTACTTTTTTCCATAAATATGAGCTTCTTAAAATACGCTCCTAGTTCTAATCTGTCCAAGTTTATTCCTTGATGATTAACACAGCATGCTATTATTATTCGCAGCAATATTTATGCCCGGGTGGCGGAATTGGTAGACGCGCACGGTTCAGGTCCGTGTGTCCGAGAGGATGTGCTGGTTCGAATCCAGTCTCGGGTACATGAAAGCCGACANATGTCGGCTTTTTTTATATAACTGGTTAAATTTTACTATGAAAATATTATTGATTGAACCATACTATACAGGATCCCACCGTGAATGGGCAGAGGGATATAAAAAATATAGCGGCCATGAAATAAAAATTATTTCTATGAAAGGCCAGTTTTGGAAATGGAGGATGCATGGAGGCGCTGTAACCCTCGCAAATCAATTCGAACAACTCGGATGGATACCTGACTATATATTAGCCTCGGACATGCTTGATCTTTCAACTTTCCTTTCTATTACACGAAAAATATCATCCAATATTCCCGCGGCAGTCTATTTTCATGAAAACCAGCTATCATACCCGTGGAGTCCTAATGATAGAGACATTGAAAAAAACAGAGATACTCACTATGGGTTTATAAACTACGCATCGGCACTTGTCGCAGATACAGTTTTTTTCAATTCAGAGTTTCACATGGTTTCTTTCATAGAAGCATTGCAGAAATTTTTACATAATTTTCCAGACTACCGTGAAGCTTCCACCATAAATAAAATACATAATAAATCTAGAGTACTGCACCTAGGTTTAGATTTAAATCGTTATGATAAATATGTTACCAAGAATGAGGGGCCTCCTATAATTCTTTGGAACCACCGCTGGGAGTATGATAAAAACCCTGAAGCATTTTTTAAGATTATTGGACAATTAAAAAATGATGGATGCGATTTTAGGATTGTAATACTAGGAGAAAATTTCAGTCAATCTCCAGATATTTTTAATAAAGCAAAAAAAATATTTAAGGATAATATCCTTCACTGGGGCTATGTTGAAAGTATTAAGGAGTATGCAACATGGCTATGGAGGTCTGATATTATTCCGGTGACTTCAAACCAAGAATTTTTCGGTGCTAGTGTAATGGAAGCAATTTATTGTAATACTTGGCCCATCTTACCTGAGAGGCTAACCTATCCAGAGCTAATCCCTGCTGAGTTGCACAATGATCATATTTACCTAGATAATGAAAATTTAATTAAAAAAATTAAATGGGCTCTTGATAATATTGATACGATAAGAAATTCAAAAATTAGTAAAGTAGCAGAAAAATATAATTGGAAAGAAATGGCAAAAGTTTATGACCTAGCTATAAGTGCAACTAGAGTGTAATCTATGTTTTTATTTTTTAACTGTAACCTAAACCTATTATTATATATTCATCATATCTAGCACAAGCCTGATGCCCCAGCCGGTTGCACTTCCTTTTGGGTTAATACTGTCTGGCTTTGCTCCCCATGCTGTTCCAGCAATATCAAAATGAACCCACGGAATTTTCTCACCAACAAATTCCTTTAAAAACGCACCGCCAGCAATAGAACCTGCCTGCATCGGAGCACCTGTATTTTTCACGTCCGCTATATTACTCTGGACTTGTTTACAATATTCTGACCACAGCGGTAACTCCCATACTTTTTCGCCTACAGATTTTGAAGATTTCTTTACTTCTTTCATCAAATCATCATTGGTTCCCATTACACCTGTTGCTATGTGTCCTAGTGATATTAAAACTGCTCCTGTTAATGTTGCAAAATCTAGTATATACTCAGGATCATAGTGTTTTGATGCATAAGAGAGTCCATCTGCAAGAATTANACGACCTTCTGCATCTGTGTTCAACACCTCAATAGTCTTACCATTATAGGCAGTTAGAATATCTCCTGGCTTGTATGCTTTGGCTCCATTAAGATTTTCTGTAGAAGGAATGATCGCAACTGCATTCAATTTAGGTTTTAATATGGCTAGTGCATGCATAACCCCTAGTACAACCGCGGAACCACACATATCATACTTCATTTCATCCATTTTAGAAGCGGANTTGATTGATATACCACCAGAGTCAAAAGTTAATCCCTTACCAACAAGCACTTTCGGCTTATCATTGCCTCCATTATTGTACTCCAGTATAATAAACTTTGGCGGTTCATCTGTGCCCTGTGCAACNCCAGCNAGTCCACCCATGCCCATTTGGGTAAACTCTTCTCTATCAAAAACAGTGAGACTCATTTCTCCCAGATCCGAAATCTCTTTTGCAGCCTCTGCAAGATGAGTTGGTGTAGTTATATTACCAGGATGATTAGCCAGGTCTCTGGCAAAACATACAGCGGATCCAATGGCCACACCTTTATTTATTTCGTTCTGATTACAGCCAATCACACTGACTGATTTTGNTTCAAACTTATTCTTATCTTTTGTCTTATAATCTAGAAATTGGTAGCTCCCTAAGACTATTCCTTCGCCCATAGCCTGACAGCTATCTAANCCAGAGCAAAAACAGTCTATAGTTACTGAATCTGCCTTTTTTGATATGGCTGATCTAAGAGCAATACCTGTAGCAAGACGAACTGTATCGGAACTAGTTTCATCTTTATCGCCTAGTCCAATGATTGCGAGCCTACGATCATTGACATAAAAATAATTAACCTCACCAAGTTTTCCTTTTATATCCCCCACCTTTATAGCACTACTGATTGCCCCACCAGAAGCCTCATCAATATCTGATCCATTTCGTGTCATTGAGTGATTTTTATACACGCCAATACATAAAAGCATGCTTTCAACATCATTCAAAGGCCCATCAACTATATTTACATTTTTTATATATGACATCGGTTTCCCTTATAAATTACAATTAAAACTACAAATTAAAATTACCATCTGTATTTTCTCAATCCAAACATACCTTCATTAACCCAACTGATTTTACATTAGATGATAATACCCGGTTAAGTAATTTCTTCATTACTATATATGACTATAATCCAAATAAAGCCAGAAGAACGCACTCCTACATTCATTCTTATGCTAATGTTCTTCTGTATCATAGGATCGAGCATAACCAGCGCCAGTGCAANAGACACATTTTTTCTTACACAGTTTGACAAATCACTTTTACCNTTAATGTTTGCCGCTGTTGCTGTCATTATGGTTGGTGCAATAACTATATACAATCGTGTTGCATCAAATTTAGATCTTGTCAGAGTTATTTTTCTATCCTCAACATTCTTCTGCCTAACATTATTTATTATGATGCTAAACCTACGGGGAATAGTTATACCCATTTTCTATGCATGGACAGATGTGATAATCTCGATAACCATACTCCAGTTTTGGCTTTTAGCTGGCGAAATATTCAATCCTCGACAGGCCAAAAGACTTTTTAGTTTCATAGGAATCGGGGGTTCTATAGCTGGAATTAGTTCGGGATATTTAATCAGACCGTTTGTCAAAAACTATGGCGCAGAAAATCTTTTAATCCCGACAATAGCAATGATCGCGATGATTTCACTTTTCGCCAGTTTTCTTCAACCATATCGATCCGTAAAACCTGTGATCAAATCTAAAGCAAAATCAACAGTAAAACAGAAAACGGTATTTGACCCCTATCTAAAGTCTATCCTAGTTATGGTCTGCTCTGCTGCCATATGCTCTAGAATTATTGAATATCAGTTTAAAATAACAGCCGTCAATAGTTATAGCGCACCAGAAGATTTAGCAGCTTTTTTTGGGGACTATTATATGCTCCTTAATGCTGTGACTCTGATTATGCAGCTTTTTTTCACAGGCTATATCCTACATCATTTTGGAATTTTAGGAGGTTTACTTTTACTGCCTATTGGATTAGCGATAGGTTCACTATCATTCCTAATAGTAGCTAATCTTTCAAGCATATTTGTCGCAAGATTGTTTGACCAGACCTTTAAGTTTTCTATTCAAAGTACATCGAACGAGATTTTGTGGACTCCGATCCAAAAACAAAAAGCCAGACGCGCTAAACCACTCATTGATTCTTCAATCAAGTCTATCGCAGAAGGCCTTATAGGAATAATAATATATATTATCGTTGTCACAAACCTACTACCTAGTGATAAGATTTATCTACTAAGTATGCCAGTAGTGTTAATTACTGGTCTATGGATTTTGAATAATTTCCGTGTAAAGAAAAAATATATCTCTACATTAGAAAAAGCAATAAACCATCGTCACCTAAATCTAGAAAATATAAACCTCGACACCACCGATAGTCATATTGTCAATACGATTGAAACCACACTTATTGAGAATGATATCAACAAACAATTATTTGCGATTGACCTGATCAAAAATCTTCCACTTCATAATTGGAGTAAAACGCTAAACAAATTGGTGGAACACGGCACGTTTGAGGTTCAAAAACGAATTCTTAATCTTGCAAGCTATCGAAAAGGTTTTATAGATAAAAAAATACTACTAAAACTATCGAAAGGCGAAGATGAAATAGCTGCATTGGCGATACCTCTTAATAGCAACAAAATACTGGAAAAGTTATTTAGCAAATTGATCGATAATCTTGACTATAACAATGGACATATTAAGACCGCTAGCGCTGTCGGGATTCTCCGAATCAATAATGATAATAAAAAAGCCAGAACAATATTAAATGATTTTCTTGATGTTAAGGATGAAGAAACAACTGCCATAGCACTTGATTATCTAAAAACGTCAAGCGAGTTATTACCCAAAAATACACTATACAAGCTGTTGTCTCATCGTTCAGTAAATATCAGTATTGCAGCACTCAACGTAGCAGGAAACCGTCTAGACGAATATTACTTACCAGCAATTATCTCAAACTTAGGTAATGTAAAAATTGCACAAAAAGCAAGAACCGTGCTTAGACTATATGATGATATGAGCGTTATTAATGCTCTAAAAGGGCAACTCAGAGACAATGGAACGCCGTTGAACCTATCAACAGGTATAGTACGATGCTTTAGTTCATACCCGCAGACTGATTCAGTCTCTATATTAAGATCACAACTTAGTCAACATAACCTTGAGCTTTCCATTGCATGCTCAGATGCAATGTTAAAAATCGCTAAAACAAAAAAAATTGAAGATGATTTTAAAAACCCCTTTTTAAAAGAAATAAAAATGTTTTCAAAACAATATTTTAGTCTCTATTGTTTCATGATACTTATCAGAAAAAATGAAAAATCAATATTGATCCAAGATCAGATAACAACAGAACAAAAAAAATTGGTGCATATAATTTTAAAACTTGTTTCGCTCCAGATACCGAATTCACCTATTGATTCTCACATTAAGCACATCATTATTAATAATGATAATGATTTACCTTATATTTTAGAGTTCTTTGACACATCATTTGGGAAAAAAATAAGAAAAATTTTGATGCCAATTATTGATCCTGAAATAGATTTTAAACAAAAAAATGTTAAGGATGAACAAAAGAAAAATGACATTAGTACACACATAAAATCCTGGTCAGAATCTTCTCACTATTGGAAATCAGTTATTGCCATAGACTATATACTAAAACATGATCAATCAATGACTGAAGTAATCGACTGGAGAAAAATAGTCCCAAGCCCTTTTTTGGCTGAAATATTTAACCAATACTCGGATGATCATCCCACCATCCCTATTACTAGATTTAAAAACAAATCGGAGAAAACTATGTTTACTATTTTAGAAAAAACCATTCTGCTAAAAACTGTCAATATTTTTCAAGATATTCCAGGAGAGTTATTATCTCAAATTTCCCAAATTTCAAGAGCGAAGAACTATGAGCATGGTGAAATCATTTTTAATGAGGGTGACGCCGGAGATTCTATGTTTATTGTACTCAGTGGAGAGGTTTCTATAAAA
>PAVC01000045.1 GCA_002713885.1 Fidelibacterota bacterium | reverse complement strand
AATTCAGCAAGCTCAGAGTTCACAAAAAAATAATCAATACGCCAGCCTACGTTTCGTGCTCTTGCTCCCATTCTATAAGACCACCAGGAATATTGATCAGTCTCATCATGAAACAGTCTAAACGTGTCTGCCCAACCATGTTCCACATACTCATCTAGCTTCTCACGTTCTATTGGCATAAACCCTGAGGTCTTAACATTCTCCTTGGGCCTGGCCAGATCGATCGGATGATGCGCAGTGTTCCAATCACCCGCTACAATAACATTGTTACCCGATTCAACTTGTTCATTGATAATAGGTAGAAGATCATCATAAAAATCAAGCTTATACTTTAGCCGAATATCATCCTTTTGACCATTTGGAAAATATATATTATAGAGCAAGAACCCCTCGTGTTCAGTGACCAGAACCCTACCCTCAGCATCATACCTGTCAATGCCCAAGCCCTCTTGAACAAAATATGGCTCCTCTTTGCAAAAGGTCGCCACTCCACTATATCCCCGTCTTTCTCCAGAGTGCCAGTAGGCATGATACCCATGATCAACCAATATTTCTGAGGCAAGCTGATCAACATGCGCCTTCGTCTCTTGGATGCAAAGCACATCAGGAGCCTCATGTTCTAACCAATCTAGAAGCCCTTTTTTTGTCGCGGCCCTGACACCGTTAACGTTCCAAGAAAATAATCTCATAGTTTAAATCTTTTTAACTGCCTAAGGCATTACCGGAATAAACGCACGGTCTATGCCAATTGATCCAAAAAACCCAATGCCGCCATCAAGCCCAAATCCACCTCCTGACCCTCCACTGCCAATAAGTAAATTGGAGAACTCTGGATCTTCACCATACTTGATAAAATATTCATAATAGTTCTGGTCCATACTAAGCATATGAATTATTAGCAAATCCTCAGCCCAGTCTGAATCTTCATCCCCGCAGAATTCTTTCTGATAAACAAGTGAATCAACTCCCTGCCATATGATATGCTCTTGGGTCAGCCCACAATTATCTTTCGAATCATATTCATAATAATAAGGAACAAAATATGACAGCAAATTACCGATGTTGATTATCTGTACATTGTCTTCTAAAGAAGAAAACTTCATGGTTATCACACTATTAATATTAAAAGTGTCCGGCAATGCCCCATCATTTATCTGTGGTTTGGGAGGAAGAACCGTCTCTCCGGTTACACTCTTTCCATCGGGCGTGGTTATCGAAAGAGTCCATATTTCACCAGGATGAGGATCCATATCATCGCCTTTATATATATAGGCCCCTACTTGTAACTCAGGCTCTTCAAAATCAAAATCTTCTAGATCAAAGCTCTGATACTCTAGGGTATAGCTATTGACCTGGTTCGATACAACTACATTAGCATTTCGTATAACAAATCTCGGTGTATAATAAAGATACTGGACACCATCAATCGTGTCCCTCACAAGCGAGTCTCTTGCCTCATCCATAGTGAGTGAACGGTGGACCCTTACAAAACTATCGACCAAGGTGTCAGAGCTTATAATCCCCATAATATTAAGCACAGGATCATGGTCTGATTTTACATCTTCCCACTCAAGCTCTTGCTCTAGAGTGATACAAGAACCAAACAAAAAACATAGAACTATTGTATTAATCAATTTCACTAGAAACTCCATCTATAGCCGAAAGCTATTAAAGTAGGAAACATTGGCACAGCAGCGCGCTCGATACCAAGGGTCTCACCCGTACGCCTGTTTACCTTTGCACGATACTGATAGTTCAGCGCGTTTACATAGTTTGTTACATTTACTATCTGAAAAAATCTTTCATAAGGGATCTTCAATATTTTGCCAACGGTCTTATGCTTGAACCCCATGTCAATTCTAAAATACGGTGTTAAGCGCTCTGAATTTTTCTTACCGACAAGATAGGCTTCTGTGAACCCATAAAACGGCATGTAGGGATCGTTGTTTACCTGCCACTCTTGATACCTTCCAATTGCCGGGGTGTGTGGCTGACCGCTAGAGGCCTGTAGCGAGGTACTAAAATGGAGGTTTTCTATTATTCTAAAATCACCAACGATGTTAAGCGTGTGTCTCCTGTCATACTTAGGACTATACCATCCATGTTTATCGATATGTTTTTTCGTTTCTGCATAGGTATAACCGATCCATCCTCTTAGCCTTCCAGCTGTTTTTTTATAGAGCATCTCTAGTCCATAGGCATAGGCTCTGGTCGGATAGAACTCATTAAAAGGAGTGAACCGTGCACCGCTCTCATCCTCCGTAAAAAGCTGACCCTGTTTTAGGGTAATTAAGTTTTCAAAGTGCTTATAATACGTCTCACAACGAAACAGCCAGTTGTCCTCCGATAAATATTCTAACCCGAGTATATAATGGTCTGAATAGGGAGCCTTTTGTTCTTCGGTTATACCAAGCCAAAAATCAATAATCCGCCAGGTCTCATCCTCAGGATTAGCAATCGTTAAAAACTGGTGATAACGTCCTAGAGAAAGCTTAAATGATAGATCTTCCTTTGCCAGATATTTGAAGCCAATTCTTGGATCAAAATATAGTTCATCATGCTCAGAATAGTCCATAAAGCGGCCACCAAGCTGGAGAACAATTTTCTGAGTGAGGCTCCACTTATCCTGCAAAAATAAAGAACTTTCTACGGTCTGATCTTTCTGGCTAAGCGGGCTCAGGCTGATTAGAGTGTCTAGGGTCTCAAACTCAAAGTCCATCCCAAGATCATATTCAACCTTTTTTATTTGAAACCCTCCCATGATCTGGTGGTTTGCAATCCCATGCCAGGAGAGTTCTGTCTCGATAGTGTTATCATTAATAATATCATAAAAATCGAATTCAAATTTTTCATTATATGTTCCAGACTCAGACCCCTCTCGCCAGTCACCTTTTTGTTGTAATCCAAAATTAAAGTCAAAACGATACCTGCTGTTTGCGAGAAACGTTCGGGCTACAAGCTTAGGACTAATAAGCCATCTCCAAGTGAGACTGTTTGTCTTGTTTCCCCATGGCCAGTTAAGGTGTGTAGTATTCTCCTCATTTTGTTCATAATCCTCCACAACGCTGTACTCAGAATAAGTATCTGAGAAACTAAACTCTACAATATCATCGCCATAAAACTGGCTGTAGGTAAGCCGGTGGTCCTGGTTAATATCTAGATTTACCTTGCCCTGGTAGTCATAGAAATAATATCTGAATGGCAAATCATCTCCTCGAACCAANAGATTAATAAACTGGTCCAAATAGGTCCGCCTGCCGGCAAGCATCCAGGACCCTTTCATACCATATAACTTTGGCAATGGTCCCTCTAAAAGCACCTTACTAGACATAGAAGAAACATTATAACTACCCTCAAACTTTTCTGTGTTACCCTCTCTGGTAACAACATTTAGAATGGCACCCATTCTACCGCCATAGCGGGCCGTAAAACCACCCGCATGAAAATCCGCTTCTTTTATAGAAGATGTATTAAATGTGGAAAATATTCCACCAAGATGATATGGGTTATAGATCGTGATCCCATCCATCATAATCAGGTTCTGATCAGGCGTACTTCCCCTGACATATAGGGCACTGGAATAATCGTTTATTGTTTGTACCCCGGGCAGCATCTGAATCGTACGAAATAGGTCCGGCTCAATAAATGCGGGTGCGGTCTCGATCGTACGCAAATCTAGGCTGATCCTGCTGGGCTCGACTAGCTGCCGCATTTTTTGCGCCTCTCCAAAGACATCAACCCTTTGACCTTCAATTGCCTCGGCGCTCATTCTAAAGTCTTGTCTAAGGCTCTCACCNTCTTTTATACTGACATCTTTTGTGATCATTGTATAACCAATAATAGATACGATNATCGTGCGCTCACCAATAGGAATATTTGTCAGAGCATAGTAACCATCAACACCGCTGGCTACACCAATGTTTGAGTCTTTGATAAACACATTAGCATATGAAAGTGGTTCACCAGTAGCATCGTCTCTGACAAAACCGTTAATGACCTGCGACAAGAGTGTGGACACCAATATCGTAAATAATAATGCTGTGCGGATAATATAGTTCATTGTTTGAAGTGCTCTGGTATTAGACCAATTTGAGCCGAAGAAGTTAAAAAGAATATAGTGACATGCTTAACTGTTTATTCATCAATGCGAGTCTGATTATATACGATATAATAACACTCTGTATGTCTTGAGATTGTTAAACATCTCTCCTGTCATATTGCCGGAAAAATAGATTCGGTTTATTCTTTTAATTTTTTTATCAAAATACCATCTCAGAANTTTCATTCCTTTTGGATATTGGCTGTCTAAATATTTTGCGGAAAGACTCCGAACCGGGTCAGCCACCTCATTTATTATTTGACTAATAAGATCATATGTCCTAGCTGTTTCTTTGGTTATATCTTTGTTTACAAGTTCTGTGAATGAACAATTCGCTANGCTATCTTGAAACACCTTCCAATCATGACCTCCCCCAAGAGGCTTTGTGCCAGTCCCCGGCTGTCTAAAAAAGTCACAGATTAATAGGTGTCCCTTATCATGAACAGCATGAGGTATTTTTTTTAGAGANTTTTTTATGTTTACATATTGGAAACTTTCGCTAAAAATAACGATGTCATATTTTTTATTCAGCTCAAGCTTTTCAAAAGTACTCCTGTAAACGCTAACACTATTTTTTAGTTTTCCCTCAATCGCATCTGATAAGTAATCACTAGGTGATACACAATCAACATTATAACCATTGTTAACTAATTTTTCTGCCAATCCACCTGAACCACTTCCTACATCAAGAACGGTTTTCACACCATCAGGAATTGAGTTTAAGATTTGATCTGAGTGACAATCCTGAGCTTTTTTAAGATTTTTTAGATCCACACTTAGACCATCAGGCCAGAATCCAAAATGAAGGTGCTCTGTGTTAAGAAAAAACCGGCTCAGTACCAAACCAATTTCAAGGCCAATCTCATTTGGACTTATTTTTTTTGAGTCTTCTTTATCCAACTTAGAACCTTTTCACGTTAAGTATAATAGAGGCAACCTACTATATTTTTTTATTAATTATATTTTTTTTATGAACATATATTCACGGAAATTATTAATAACCTTATGAAAACAAAACTATCCCGAAAAATGGGTGTCCTTGGACTAACTGCAACAGGTATCTGTTCAATGATGGGTGCATCCATATATGTTATGCCTTTCATGATTCACAGGAGTGTTCCCGGAATCGGCCCCTATGTCTTGCACGCTTTCCTGCTTGCAGCTTTCCCTGCAGCGTTAGCGGCATTTGCATATAGTATTTTAGCATCTGCGATNCCAAGAGCNGGAGGAAGCTATATATATGCCAGCAGGGGNCTACACCCTTACTTTGGATTCGTAGCAAGTTTCTCACAGTGGTTTGGCCTATCAATTGTAATCGGAGTTATCTCATACATTATTGTTCCATTTATGAGAGATATNGCCTTTGCATTAGATTGGAAGGAAACAGCTTCTCTTCTTGAGATAGGATGGATAAGGTTAACAATTGCAANTATCCTTTTGTGGACATTTGTAATTATAAATATCCTTGGAACTGATTTTTATGAGAGAACGCTGGTGCCGCTAATGTTCATAATGTTTGGGCTAGGAGCNATAATTATATTTTCTGGANTATATTTTAATCATCAGGATTTTTTAACAGGTTTGCAAGCGAATGATGGACAGACTTATATGATAAAAACAGATAGTGTTTTTAATATAAAAACCTTTTTCTCAGCCGCTGCNGTACTTTTTGCTAGCTTTATCGGTTTTGATTCTATCGCTCAGGCCGGCGGTGAAGCACGTAACCCATCTAAGACTCTACCAATATCAATCGCAATGGCAATAACAGGAGTAGGTGGATTTTACATGCTTTTTACCTTTGCAGTATATCATGCTATTCCATGGAGTTTTATCGCTGAGAGGGCTATCGATAATGACATAACGGCACCTGGATTATTTAACTACTTGCTTTCTCCTGGATTATCTGCTGCTATTATCGCGGGCGCTACAATAGCTCTAATCAATGATCTTCCAGCGATGCTACTTTCTGTATCAAGATTAATGTTTGCCTGGGCAAAAGATGGAATTTTCCCGAAAAGTGTTTCAAATATTCATCCAGTCTATCATACACCACACACGGCTATTCTACTCAGTGGCGGGATGGCTACAGTTGGCATATTTGGCAGCCACTTTGCTGGCGACTTTTTCTTAGGAATAGACATTATGGTCACCTCCATGATGGTCAATTTCTTGTTAATGTGTGTCACACTAATCATGATTGAAAAGAAAAACCCAGTATTATCAAACCAGATTAGTGTGTTACAAAATAGACTTGTTCAAATTATCTTGGGCTGGACAGGAGTGATTACCCTGACCATCTTTNTATTGATCCATACTTGGAAAGACCTNTCTTCAAATCCAGAGTTTTGGTATCATCATTCAACCGTTATTTACACTATCGTTATGTTACTTGGTTCAATAGTTTTCTTTGTAAAATTTAACATGCTAAAGACAAAAGGTGTAGACACTCAAAAATTGTTTCGATCATTGCCTAATGAATAAATACTGNAAACTAGCCCCTGGCCTTGAAGTAAGCCGGATTATCACAGGATTATGGCAGATTGCTGATATGGAAAAAGATGGGGCAAGGCTTGATCTAGAACAGACTGCGAGAGGNATGAGTCCTTATACTGATGCTGGCATTACCTCTTTTGACATGGCGGACCACTATGGCTCTGCTGAGCTTATTGCAGGAATATTTAGAAAAAAATTATCTAATAAACCCATCCAGCTATTAACAAAATGGGTTCCAAATCCAGAACAAAAAACCAAACAAGATGTCAGATCAGCTGTTGAACTTAGTCTAGAGAGAATGCAATCAGACGTGATTGACCTGATGCAATTTCACGCTTGGAATTATGCAAACCCATATTGGCTTGACTCTCTTTTTTGGCTACAAGAACTAAAAGAAGAGGGATTAATTCATAATATTGGACTAACCAATTTTGATACAGCCCACCTACGTATNGCCATTTCGAGCGGGGTTGATATTGTATCAAACCAGGTATCATACTCTCTTATTGACCAAAGAGCAGAATATGGTATGAGCAAAATTTGTGAAGAGTTTGATATTAAGCTCTTAGCCTTTGGAGTTCTCGCAGGTGGGTTTTTATCGGAAAAATGGGTTGGAGCTCCTGATCCATCTGTGAAAAGTCTTTCCACATGGTCACAAATGAAGTATAAGCGGTATATAGACGCTGCAGGTGGCTGGGAGAAATTTCAGGAACTGTTAGATACACTTCAAAAAATATCAAAAAAGTATCATGTTCAAATTCCAACTATTGCCATGAAATACATTCTCGATAAACCATCTGTAGGCAGCGTTATCATTGGAGCTAGACTAGGAGAAAAAGATCACATAAATAAAAATATGAAAGTATTTGATATCAATCTCGATACGGATGATAAAAACCTTATTAACAAGGTCCAAGAACAACTAGCGCCTATAAGNGGAGACTGTGGCGATGAATACAGAAAAGCTCCTATCCTAACCGCAGCCGGTGACCTAACGGATCATATTGATTCTCTGTCAAAACCATACGAGCCCATTAAGATAAATAAGAACCGAGCCCGAATAAACAGTGGGACAGCGTGGGAAGAGTTAGCAGGCTATTCAAGAGCAATAAAAAAAGATGGTTACATAGCCGTCTCTGGAACCACTGCCACTCATGGGGAGCGACTAATCGGAGGAAATGATCCAATAGCGCAGACTCATTTTGTGATAGATAANATTGAAGGCGCTATTGAGTCTTTAGGAGGAAAACTTCAGGACGTNATTCGGACAAGGATTTTCATAAAAAATATTAGTGACTGGGAAGCAGTAGCACGTGCTCATGGTGAACGTTTTACAGATATTTTTCCTGCAAACACTCTTGTAAAAGCTGAACTAATAGGTTCAGAATATCTTGTTGAGATAGAAGCGGATGCAATTCTTAGTTAAAAATTTTCATGAAAAATCAATAGTTTAAACAAACAAATAATGGGATTTAAAAATAGATACCAAGCAATGAAAAACCGCCAGGCGAATGATTGGTGGACCATAACATTTGGTGANCCTATTTCATGGATCGTTTTAGGGGTAATAGGAGACCTAAAGTGGGTTACCCCCATTGGCATCACCTGGTTATCTTTTTTATGTAAAATATATCCCGCAGGCCTAATGTTATACAGCGACCGCACCTTAATTATTGTGGCNGCTTTACTATTGCAGATTGGTCAAGTACTCGATAGTATGGATGGAAACCTCGCCCGATATCGAAATCAGACAACACTCAGNGGTGGTTTCCTTGATCGAATTCTAGATGGNACGGGTTTTATATTTGTTATGTCTGGTTTTTCTTGGTTTACCTATCAAAACGGTGGTGAACCATACTACCTCTTACTAGGTCCTATGACCGCTGCCTTCTATTTGGTGGTGTGTTATGCTTATTGGACTACTGCTTATCAAGAACAAAAGCATATCGGGAAGCCAAATAAAATTAATCCTGGGGCAAATGTCAGACCTATTGATCACATTCCAACATGGAAATATATACTCATAGGACAAAAGAAATTGTTTTCAATACACCAGGCAGACTTTTATTTCTGGATAGGCTTGGGACTGATTTTAGAAATATCAGAGTTTATTATCTGGTTATTGTTTATTGCATTATTTATCAGAGTTTTCAATAGAATTAAAAGCCGCTACTTTTATTTAAAATCATTAGACAAGGATATTCTTAAATGAGTATACCCCCTTTAGCAGTCTATCTTGTCGCTGGCAGAGGGTCACGCCTTGGTAATATGACAGAAGAGACACCCAAGTGTCTTATATCTATCAATAAAGAGCCTCTGCTTACCCGATCATTAATTCAGATATCCGCTCTAGGTGTTAAAAAAGTGATTCTGGTTGTAGGCTATAAATCTGATGTAATTAAAAAAGAGTATAGATCATCGTTTAATGGAATGGAAATATNTTATGTGTCTAACGCAGACTGGGAGATAACCAACAATCTGGTTTCCTTCTATCTTGCATTTCCTTTTATTGACTCTGATTATATTTTATTAGAGGGAGATTTAATATATACGGATGAAGCAATAAGTAAAATGGTTCATACTGACTCTATAGCAGTGTCTCCATTAAAACCGCATATGGACGGTACGATTATTACAAAAGATAATAATGATTACGTAAAAATGATGTACCTAAAGTCTTCTATAGTACGACCTGAAAAATCTGAATCAGTTTACAAAACTGTTAACATTTACTGTTTTAGTAAATCAAACCACAAAAATTTTATCCAACCAAGTGTTAAACGTCTAGTCGAAAATGGGTCACACCAGTCTTATTATGAACAAGCGTTTACTACAGTAATAGAAAATAATTCTTTCCCGATTGAGGCTATCACCTTTGGAGATCAAGTATGGTATGAGATTGATACTGAAGAAGATCTTAAAGAGGCAAAGAAACTGTTTGATAAAAAATAATTAATTATTTTTTTTGTATGCTATCGGATGATAATAGAATATATCTATTAATCTGTCAATTGCCCTTTCTGCGAAAACATTAGCATAGAACTTTACCCATTCTTTAAAATATTTTACTGATGGAGTGGTATGGGTTTTATCTACAGAATAATTCCAAAGACTGAGCTCTCTTCCTGCAGACCATTCCAATGTCTTAAGTTCATTCTCTGATAACTGTTCCTTGCCTTTCCCGATAAATTCTTCTGACAGAGGCTTATATGTTTTGTAGTGCCATTCTTTTTTATACTCAGGGATATTTTTCTCTGCGCTTAAATGAAAAGTGATCATCTCTGGTTCAAATGGTTCATTCAAAAAATTACATATTTTCCTTAATTCATTTTCTGGTTGCCTGATAATATTCTCATAACGAACCTCAATAAACTGATTTTTATAAACTTTAGCCGCTATAGAGCCCATACGAATAGAGTATCTCCAATTGAGCATGGAATACATTACGTTTTTTCTCCACCATGGCATTTTTTTTAAAGAGGCTACACAATCACGGCCATCACGAATGATGTGAATAATTCTGGCATCGGGATATAACTTAATAAGTTGAGGGATNTACCTTATATAGTACGGTCGTTTATCGCCCCATCTAGGTTTATTACGTACCACAGAATATTGATGAAACACTGTCCCAGTTATCTCACCAAGTGTTCTACATTTCCTCCAAATCTCTTCTAAAATTTTAAAATCAAGCTTAAGATCAATCAGCTTGGTATTAGTTTTCTTTTGCATCATCCATTGAATAATTTTATCTCTGTTTTTTGCTTTACCTAAGTCTCCAAACAATAATCTTCGCTTGTATAACTTTCGTGAAAATTTTGTTTGGGGTGGCAGCGCAATATTTGAATGCTCATTAAGCATAAGCCTTAGCATAGTTGTACCAGAGCGTTCGCAACCAACAATAAAAATAGGCTGATCAGTTAGTTTCATTTTTCTAGTCTAATTAAAATCCTATTAAAAAGTAAAATTAATAAATACTACAAGTCAAATCTTCAGCAAAAATAAAGAAAGAGTTAGAGAAATAAAAATAGATAGGTTAGTAATTATATAGGGGTAAAAATATTTTTTCCTTCAAATAATTTTGTGCCATTAACATAGCTATAATATTTTCTGCATTCACAGGATAGATACTCAATATCTATCGGTTGAAAATCTCGCTTTGCTTCCGGCCAATATTTTTTCTGTAATTTTATCATTCTGGCGCAGGTTTCTTGATGATTTTCTAGCCCAAAATAATCTTGAAGCCGATCAAGATATGCTACTGCTCCAATACCCGTAGGTACATGACTAGCCGGATCAATCACATCAGGACGAAACCATGCTATATCAATGATGGACATAAAAATAGGAAAATCATTTTGCATTCTAAATCGATCATTCACAGCATTTGTCGCTCTAACTACATCTCCATTTTCCCTTAGAATAATCTCACTAAGTGGTATTTTAATATGTTCAAATAATGTTGTTGCAGCATCAAGTCTTTCATATTTTTTCCCCTTCCAATAAACTGGCTCGACCGGATAAGCAGTATGATTGCACCATGNGTCTATATTTTTTAGTTTGTTTTTTAGAGTATCCGGATCAGATAGTATATNAGAAGAAAACTTGTCTAATGTTTCTTGGCTATTACACCAGCGAGNGAAAAAAAGAGATTGAACTAATAATGGTAAATCCTTATCTAATCCATCTGCAAATNGAATTATTGCTTTGCTGCCTCGGTCATCTTCCCTGAACACATTTAAAAACCTTCCTCGCTGGAAAATAGGATCATCTGACCAAGGAGCTGGCCTGCCACTATCTCTAGCCAGCCTAATATTTTCACGTTCTCGACAAAATGCAAAAAAAGCAGAAACAGGATCATCTAATTGCAATCCGTCTAGCGCAGAAGCATAAGGATTAAATAAGGGCTTATCTACCATCTTCAACAAACCCTTTCCAATTACGCATATAATCAATGAAGACATCACCAAGGTCNGCTTCCTTTAATTGCTTTACCGTAAAAGGTCCAGGTAGTGGGCTATAACCTGAATTTCGAAGATTTTTTGGCCAATCAGGATATGGGATCCCGACTCTTGCTACGCCTGCAAAATCCGCTCCCTGTTTAAACACATTTTGGGCATCCTTGGAAGACCAAATTTTTCCAGAACTTATTACCGTTGGTAGATCCGTAATGTTTTTTGTAAACCACTCGGTTAATGTCTTTGGATCTTTGGGGTACTGTTTTGATGTTTTGTAAATATCCCAGCAGGATAGATGCAAAAAATCAATGCGCTCATCTCTTAATATTTTGGCTAGCTTAATACTATCATCTAAGGTTATTCCTATCTCATTAATCTCAGGGGATATCCTTACACCAATGATAAAAGACTCTGGGACAGATTTTTTTATTGANCGATAGATCTCAATTAAAAATTTAGACCGACCGATTATATCGCCTCCCCACTCATCCTTACGAGTGTTTGTTTTATTTCCTAAAAACTGGGTGATTAAGTACCCATGCGCACCATGAAGTTCAACTCCATCAATACCAGATTTTACACATCTTTCTGCAGCAAGTGTAAAATCTTCAATTATCCTATTTATATCATCCAAAGAGGCAGAACGGGTGAACCCACTTGATGAATCTTCACAGGCTATCTTACTAGCAGATATTGGGATATTACCTGTCAATGACTCTGGCGCCCTCATACCACCGTGAAATAATTGACCAAATAAAAGACCTCCATTATCATGGACTGAGTTAACAAGCTTACGAAGGTTTTCTATTTGCCTATCGTGATATAATCCGATCTCCCCTTCCCAGCCTTGGCCATCTTCTGAAACATTAGCAGCTGCAGTAGTTACGATACCAAACTCTCCTTTTGCTCTACGATTAAGCCACCTGATTTCTTGATCAGAAATTGATCCATCTTCATGGCTTTGTTTATTTGTCATCGCAGCNAGCACGGCTCGATTCCTTACAACATGACCGGTACGTGGGAATGTAAAAGAGTCCCAAGGATTCACTAAATTATTTTCGCTCATAATTATTTATTATACGTTACTAACGTTTTCCCATTTGAACCAGAAGGTCATATGCAATCTTTGGTTTATTGGTAATTACTCCGCCAGCACCAATGGANAACGCTTTTTTTATATCTTCAGAATTATCTACAGTCCAATAATGCACTTCCATTCCCTTCGACCTCATCTTACCTATCCACTCCGTATTTTTGAGCCCATACCTTTCTACCTTTTTGGAATAAAATGGAATCTGAAAAGCATCAAAGCGAATCTTATACCATGGGAGTTTCCCAAAGTATATCATTCGCATTATATCACTCTTTGATGCTGCCGTAGCAATTTGATTATTTGAGATCTTTCTGAATTTTTTTATTACATTATAGGAAAATGATACAACAAGAACCTTTTTTTCCATCTGATATTTTTTGATCATTTGCACTAAGTCTGATAGACCAAGTTTACTTACTGTTTTTATCTCAATATTTATTTTTTCATTATTAAACTGTTTGAATACTTGCTCTAGCGATGGAATTTTGTAGCCCTTATTTCGATATAAATAATTTCCGCTTGAATCGGAAAAATTATATCCAGCGTCTAACAATTGTATTTCCTCAAACGTTAATTTTGTGATATCCTTATTGACCCCAGTTATTCTTGACAAATTTCTATCATGGATAACAACCCAGGTTCCATCTTTAGATCTCCAAATATCCAGCTCAATTATGTCNGCACCTTGATCTAGAGCTAGCTGGAAAGCCTCAAGAGTATTTGGAGGAAGATCTAGAGAAGAACCTTGGTGGGCAATAATGTGTGGACATGGACAATCAAAATAAGATCCTCCTTCATTTTCAGAGCCAATAATCAGGTTGGTGAATATGATATATACAATTAGTAAATAATTAAATAAAACCAGCTTATACAACAATATCTTATCTATCTAGAATCAATAATCAATCAGGTCAAACATGGAACCAATCTCCGAAGTTCCATTGGCACGATATCGTTGACCAGTCTCTAGGTCCTCAATAATCCACTTTGTTGGACATTTCGTTTTTATAATTAGCTGAATAGAAGAATTTAGCTCATCAGCTTTTTCACCATTTTTTAATTTTCTGTAATTTGACATTTAATAATCTCCAAAAATAATCTTTAAACAAATTTATTCAATAAAAACTCCCTTGGCATCGCTGTTCATCCACTCATCAATACCATCAGGAACATCATACTGATTTACTAGATAATGTAGTTCTCCGTTTAGCCAATAACATGCACTTTCAGGGCTATTATAGTAGCTAGTATCTCGAGTAGCTATACCAACCGCTACGATATTACCATCCGCAATTTTAATATCATAAGCAGCTCCTGTTCCAAAATTAGTTATGGGGCCTCCCTCAAGATCATGTATAGTACTATTCTTCCAATACTGAGGGAAAGATCCACCTGTTGTCTCTTCTTGTCCTGTAAATTCATACCAGTCTGTATAGCCAGCGACATAAATATCTTCACCATCAATACAAATACCCGTTCCAGTTGCTCCATAAATATCCATGCTCGAACCGCCAAGTGGCAGATCGGTCCTGTTACCAGCATTACGCCAGTGACATGCTTTTGGAACATACCCGGCAAAATTATCCGGTTTCATCGTGTAACCAGCGTAGTATCTCGTATTGCCATCCATAATTGCAACATCATTCACTTCGCCATCTCCACCGCTGGGAATTGAAAGGTTGTTTCTATTGTTTCCATTTTTCCAATAACAGGGAATATAATAATGATGATTATTCATGTAATAACCGCCAACAAATAAATCGCCATTGGTACGTAGTCCAACAGCAAATGCCTGCGATTCTGCATTAGTCGTAAGATTAATTTTCACTCCATTTTTCCAGTAGCAAGATCCATCATCATACCAACCAGCCACATAAACATCGCCACCATGCACAGCAATGGCTTCGCCTTCTCCTCCATCTCCTGGGAGATCATACCTGTCTTGATCGATCCAGTAACAAGCATCAAAACCATCACTAGTCCCTGATACATATACCGTACCATTTTCTACAACAATATCAGTCGCCCACGCACCACCAGGTAGCTCAACCCTGACTCCATCGACCCAATAACAGGCTGTGTAATTACCTTCAGAGTCATAGGATGCTCCGGCAATATACACTTTCCGCCCTGCAATTATATATGAGTTACAGATACCATCACCGTCATCGTCAGCTCCATCATTAGACAGATCATAGGTTCCGGATGAACAATCATCACACCCGTCTTGGTCATTATCTGAGCAGATAGTATTATCCAATGGGTCAGAATCATCCACATCTGCAACACCATCATTATCATCATCATTATCATCTGCATTACATATACTATCTCCATCAAAATCATTAGATAGTATTATGCCATCCTCGCAAGTTTCACAGGATTGCTGGATATANACACATGATTCATTATCAATAGTAGCAGATTCATTATAGTTNCACGCATCGGAATCGGTACAACCACAATCATCACAGGTGTCCCAGTTTGCGCCATTGACAGATCCNNTATTCCCATGACCNCTAGCATCAGAAAGNACTNCCCCGGCTCCTTCATTCATTTTCCAATATCCTTTTGCCTCTGAATATANATCTTCATCTTCTGTATCNGATTTTCTTGCTATAATACCATTGCCCATATTATACAGTTGCTCTATCTCCGNAGAACTCAATGCTCTGTCCCATATACCTGCTTCATCNATAGAACCCGACCAATATGATCCATTTCCAAATCTTCCAATATAAGTTTTTGNACTCTCNCCAGGAGCNNTAACNCCTNTGGTTTCATCCACTTGAATTCCATCCTTGTATAATACCATGGTTCCTGATGCAAGGTCATAGGTAACAGAGATAAAATACCAAACTCCAACCTCCAGAGGGTCAGTATCTTGAACAGAATTATAGGGAACATGCCCTGAAGACAACTTATAATCAAAATTAGATGGTGCCCATAATGCATGCCCTTCGTCACCAGAGATAATATTGTTATGATTTTCGCCGGCCTCTCTTTTTACCCATGCAGTTTTTGTATACGACCCTACAGATAGCATATCCCCAAGATCCACATAACTGTTTACACCATTAAAACTCAGAAAAAAATGACCATTGCTAATATAGGTCTGGCAGCTACCATCATCATATGTGGCACTGCTATTATAATTGAATGCGGTGCTGTCTGTACAGCCGCATACATTATGGCCACCTGCAATACCAGCACAGTCCTCAGGCTCAGGATCAGACTCGGTATCTTTTTGACAACTATAAAAAAATAAAAGTGTAAACAATAATATAATACTCTTTGGACTCATAATATTTTTATTTCCTGTAACATGATTGATAAATAAGCTCTATTTAATAAGCATTAATTTTTTTGTTTGTCTATTTGAAGGGGTATCAAGAGTATAAAAATATAGTCCGGCACTTACCGGTTTGCCCACATTATTTTTTCCATCCCAGCTGACAATGTGAGATCCACTAGATCGTTGACCGATAAATAAAGTTTTAATTCTCTTTCCACTAATATCATGAATGTATAGATCCACTCTAGATTCCCTAGGGACGCTGTATTTTATTTTAGTTTGCGGGTTAAACGGATTTGGATAGGCGCTCCCAAGATAGAAATTTGATGGAATAAGTTTAGGCTTATCTGTGCTGAGACTTTGGTCTGGTGTATAACTAAAAACATAAACCCCCGAGTCGTAATTATTATCTGGATAGGTTGTATATGACCAAGTGGTTCCTACTATTATTAGATTTCCATCTTCGTTCTCTACAAGCGCTTGACCTTCATCATCCGCTATTCCACCAATAAAATCTGTCCACAGTGTGTCGCCGTCTTCATCTATCTTTAATAGATAGATATCACTTCCACCATTAGACTGAGGATGCGTATCACTAGTTCCAACAACATAGTATCCTCCTGATTGAGCATTAATAATATGATTTCCATGGTCCCAACCATAAAAATCATCTGCATTGGCAGGAACACAGTGTTCCCAGAGCATTGTGCCTTCTGTATCAAATTTTACGATATAAAAATCATTGTAGTTATTACAATAACCGGTCGCGACATAGCCACCATCTGGTGCCTCTACCACAGAATTAAGTGACTGCTGTGTGTTGGTCCCAAATCTCTTTTTGAATAAACTATTACCCTCACTATCTGTTTTTACAATAAAATGTTTATAATCACCATGGGAGGTCCCAGAAAAACCAACAAACACGATGCTGTTGTCGATTGTTTCTATTAGAGATAGACCCTCATTATAGGCTGAACGGGTATAGGTTTTGTGCCACACTACTTCACCATCAGTGCTATACTTTCTAAGCATTGCGTGCGCCTTGTTGCCATCATTTTTTTGGTTTCCTGTTAATATAAAACCACCATCGTCAGTTTCTATGACATCCTCTGCCCAGGTATCCGTTGCATTATTCTTCTTATAGGTTTGTGACCACACAATATCTCCTAGTTCATCTGTCTTAAATATCCAAGAGACTCTACTCCAACTATTTTCATTCTCGAAATAACCAGTTGCTATATATCCACCATCAGATGTCTGGCGTACACTTTTGATAACATCATCTCCTGGATAACCATCGGTCTCGGTAGGGTTATCATATGTTTTACTCCAGATTAAATTTCCCGATGAATCAATCTTTTTTATTACCGCAGTATAAAACTCCATTCCGCTCAAAATATATCCACCATCATCTGTCTTACTTATAAACCATCCTTCATCCATATGTGTGTCACCATAAACGTTTGACCAATTTATCTGGGCAATTGAAAATTCGAATAAAAATAATGTGATTAAAATAAAACGCATCATCCTATACCAAATGTATTTTTTATACCAGAGATAACATATTCAATCGCAAGCGCACCAAGTAATAATCCAAATACCCTTTGGACTACACTTAGAAGAGACATGCTTAATTTTTCTACTAACTTTGATGATAACCACATTGATATTCCTGCTAAAATAATTGCGAAAGTTATAGGAATAAAATTTATAATCTGATCAATTATATTTGGTCCAGATTTTTCAGAAATAAGCATCGTAATGGTAATCGCTCCAGGTCCTGCAATAAGAGGTATCGCTAGTGGAAACGTTGCTAATGAGATAACAGAGATATCATCCTTTGCCGTGTCTGCTAAATTTTGCCTTCTTTCATCCCTTTTCTCAAAAACCATTTCAAAGGCAACCACAATCAAAAACAACCCTCCAATTATTTTAAATGAATTGATATTGACACCCATTAGATCAAGTAAAGATTCTCCAATTAAAGAGAAAAATAATAAAATCAAAAAAGATATAAATGTGGCCCTGAGATAAATACTTTTTATTTCTTTTTTTTGTAATCCATGTGTAATGCCAGCAAAAATTGGAATGAGC
>PAVC01000044.1 GCA_002713885.1 Fidelibacterota bacterium | reverse complement strand
TAGTATTATTGGCAAGTATTTCTGCTACAATACCCATTGCAGGGAGTATCAGTACGTATACCTCTGGATGGGCTAAAAACCAAAACAGATGTTGCCAAAGAAGTGGTGAACCATATCCAGCCACGTCAACTATTTCGCCTGATAAGATCAGTCCGCTAGGTAGAAAGAAACTCGTGCCGGCAACACGATCCATTAGCTGAAGTATTGCGGCCGCTTCTAATGGTGGAAATGCAAGCACCAACAAGAATGAGGTAACAAACTGAGCCCATACAAATACTGATAGTCTCATCCAGGTAAGNCCGGGTGCTCTAAGCTGAACAATTGTAACAATAATATTCATGGATCCAAGCAGAGATGAGGTGATCAGGAAAATCATAGAAATAAGCCATATGGTTTGACCATTCTCAAATATTGAAAGCGGAGGATATGAGGTCCAGCCAGATCTTGCAGCACCCTCTGGCATGAAAAAACTTGAGATCATAATAACGCCACCAACAAAATACGACCAATAGCTTGCTGCATTAAGTTTAGGGAAGGCCATATCAATCGCACCGATCTGAAGTGGCACTAGATAGTTTCCAAAAGCACCAACCGCGAGTGGAACAATACCTAAGAATATCATGATGGTNCCATGCATCGCGCCAAGAGAATTATATTGTTCAGGTGCTAGGGTTCCGCTCTCCCCAAATAAAAAGCCTAAAATGGGGACAGGAGTGTCAGGGTAGGCTAATTGCCAGCGCATGATTGCCATTAGACAAAAGCCAAAAAGAAGAAATAGTAATGAAGTTATACCATATTGTAGNCCAATGACTTTATGGTCAACAGAAAAAATATACTTTCGGATGAAACCTTCATCATGATGATCATGATTGTGTGATGTAGAACTCAATTAATACTCCGAAATAATTATTCTAATCTATTTTGTAATCGTATAATTCTTCAAATATATCGATGTCTATCATTCTGATAGCGTCCCAGGTCATTTTGGTGCAAACTCGTGCACAAACCTGACAGCCAATACACTCATCAAATCTCACCTGTACCGGAGGGATTGGCATTCCATATTTTTCTTTCGGCACAGACTCAATGCAATCAACTGGGCAAAAAGGAACGCAGGCCAGGCATCCGGTGCAGTTGTCTTCATCAACCACTGCCATTTGCTTTGGTCGCTTCTTCTTTACGTTAGGAATCTCAGGTAACTCTGGTATTCCTTTTAGATGATTGTATTTNGCCATAAATAACTGGTTCTTGTTCAGCTCTAAAATTAATCAATATCCACTTTTATAATAACATAAATATCTATTTTAATAGATATTTATCAATGACCATCCCAGATCCAAAAATAATTAGTGATGCGAGTAATAATTTTGGATCCATGAGTTTTGGATATTTTATTATAAATCCGATCAAGATAGAAAAAATTCCAAGAAGCTGTAGCGATTTTGCCATGTAGTACATAATTATTCTATGCCCTCTGACATTTCACTAACTATCTCAATCTGTTTTCTAAAAGAATGATTTTTTACNATTAGAGACCATGAATGGTGTAATATAGCTAAAACAAATAAGGGTCCATGTAGCCATGCGATTGGTAATCTATTATCCACTGTACCACCATGAATAAATAAACCGCCAATAAGTAATATAGTGAGCATTATATGCGGGAAAACGTCTTTTTTTATTAATTTAATTTTTTCCCAAAGTTGTTTTCCATTTTTATGACCTTTTAGAAGTGACTTTATGCTTTTACCGGTTGCAATAAAAAAATACATTACTAATGTCTCAGTCATGATGAAGACTAGAATTGTAAATAAGGCAAACTGGGCATGGTTTGCACTAAATATCCTGAAATGGAAGTATCCCATTGAGCCGCACAAAAGAAGATTTATATAGTTTATTACCATAAGGAAATAACAAGCGATCATAAACATGTACATAGTTTTCTATTCTCTAATTTTCATTTTATACTTCTAACTAAATATATTAAATGCTATTGATGTCATTAACCCTAAGGGTATAACTTTAGGGTAATAATTATACTTTAAAAAGGAAATCAACCCATGAATTTATTTAAAACCATTTTCTCTTTTATGATACTTTTTTGCTTCTTATCAGAGTCCAATGCGGGANATATAAAAGGNACAGTAAAGTACGATGGGAAGCCTCCAAAGAAAAAACCANTGCGAATGGATGCAGACCCGGTTTGTGGNGCTGCACATTCTGAAAAAGTATTTTCAGAAAGTTTTAAGGTTAATGATAAGGGNGAACTTGCTGAGTGCATTGTCTACCTTAGAAATATTACATATAGTGGAAAAACTCCATCTACTTCAGTAGAGTTAAATCAAAAAGGTTGTGTCTATGAGCCGCATGTTTTTGGAATACAAGCTGGCCAAGAGTTGTTAATTAAAAATAGTGATGCGACTCTGCATAATATTCACTCTATGCCTAAGAAAAATAAAGAATTCAACTTTGCTATGCCTAAGGTAGTTAAAACAAAAAAATCAAAGTTTGATAAGTCTGAGGATCCATTCTATATCAAGTGTGATGTTCACCCTTGGATGAAAACATGGGTCTTGGTCTCAGACCATCCTTATTTTTCGGTAACAGATTCAAATGGAAACTATGAAATCAAAGGGGTTCCAGCAGGCACGTACGAGGTTGTATGTTGGCAGGAAAAATTCAAGAAGAGGGCTATAGTTGATAAAATTACAGTGGGTGATGGAATTTTTACAAAAAATTTCACGTTTACTAGACCTAAGAAAAAATAATCTAATTTGAAACTATATTGAAAAAGGCGGACAATGTTGTTCGCCTTTTTTTTAAATGAAAATTAAAAAATATATTTTAGCATTTTGTTTATACATCAGTTGTTCAAATACGGATAAAGAATATGCTGCAATCGGCGTCATTCAGGATATCAAAGAAGATCAGAATACTATTATTATAGATCATGATTCAATACCGGGTTTTATGATGCCTATGGTCATGCCCTTTAATTTTGAGCATAAAAAAGATGTGCTGGGGCTATCTATCGGAGATAGCGTAAAATTTAAATTAGTTGTTACAACTGATAATAGTTATGCATGTGATTTTACTATTTTAGGTCGTTCAGAAATAATTGATGATTACGATGAGTTTTGGGATGAGGATGAATACAGAAATAAAGAAATTGGTGAACGATTAAGCGATGTTAGCTTGTTAGATATTAATGGTGATAGCATCTCACTAAGTAGTCTGAATGAACAATTTCGATTTATATCATTTATTTTTACCCGCTGCCCAATACCTAATATGTGCCCAGCTGTTGTGATAAAGAATGGAGTTTTAGCAAATAATTTTAGAGATTATAATAATCTAGAATTGATCATGGTTAGTTTTGACTATGCCTACGATTCGCCAACTGTATTAAAAGATTATTATGGTTCATTGATAAGTAGCTATCAAAATTGGAACGTATGGTCAAGCGTTGGAGGTATTTCTGATCTTTATATGTTATCTAGTGAAATAGGTTGTGAATTCTGGGGTATAGAAGAGAACAATATCGGCCATAATCTGCGTTCAGCATTGATAGGTCCTAATATGGAGCTATTAAAAGTTTGGGAAGGTGATGAGTGGCTTGCTAAGGATGTAAGGAAAGATATTGAAAACTATATGGAGATAGTAAAATAAGGTTTACCAGTCTTCATCATCCCAGTCGTCTTCATCTTCGTCCTCGCCTACGGAAAAATCATATCCATTTTCATCAAAGTAAGCTTTTATTTCTTCAGATATATCTACCTTACCCTTTATGTTCCACATATAATCTCTGAGACCTTCAAGCATAGCTTCCTGATTACCTTTTAATTTTACGAGATCTCTTCCCCAGGTTGCTACTGCATCATTCGTTTCTAAAACATCTGGAGTAGGCAGGTAAGGAGCAGGCATTTTGGTTCCTGGCATTATATTTTGCGGCTCACGCATCCAGTCGACTACCCATTCAGGGTTCAGTCTTTCTTTTGTAAGTGCAAGGTTTGGACCCCAGGTGGAGGCAGTCTGAATCGGGAACGTTTTTCCATAAAAGTGACAATTATTACATGCACCTAGCTCATGAACTTTTTCGCCTGCTTTAAATTTTCTGCTTCCTGTAACAAACTGGTGAGGGGCTCTATATCCTGTGTTCTCATTATCAATGCTCTGAAAATACTTTATGATAGTATCCCACTCTTTATCGCTGATCTGATGAAAGCTTGGCATTCTTACTTGAAGATTAGGTCTTATCGTCATCGGGTTATTAAAGAACTTTATCAGCCAGTTTGGATTTGTTTTTCTGCCTTGGGTGTTAAGATTTGGTGGGCCATACTCTGGAGCTCCAATATGTTCCACGAGCTGGCCGCCTCTATTTTCAATCAGGTGGCATCCTTGGCAGTTATATTTTTTTACTAGTCTGTGACCTTCTTTATTATAATCAGGAGCATTCTTATGTGCTAAAAGAGTTTCACCAACTTTATCTGTGTTAAACGCCAATACCGCAGTAGTGACTGCCTCTATCTCCTCTTCAGTAAAATGAAAATTAGGCATTTTTAGTAGATCTAATGGGGCGCTTTCTTTTCCTCTATCATAAATCCTTGGTGTTCTGAGTTTGTTTTCTATCCACGCATAGTTTGTGTGTTCAATATCATGGAGCAATCCAAAGTCAAACTTGTCAACGGGCTTAGAGCCTTCATAGGTTATTTCAACACCAATAGGTTTAGCATCCATAAAACCATCTATGTTATGACATCCAAAGCATCCATAGTGACGTATACTTTTTTCTCCAATGAATGACATTTTTTCTTTTTCTGTCATCTTTGATGCTTTTTCAATAGCATATTTTTCAGGATTCATTTTCATGAGCCAGTCAAGTGTTAACTCATTCAATACAGTTTTATCAACCTCTGGAGCTCTTTTCTGATCAAAGTCATAGTTTTTATTATCATAGAGGTAAGCAGTAAGGTCTCTGGCTTCGCTATCACTTAGTCTAAGATTTGGCATCCTTGTGGTAGACATATATTTGTGTGGGTTTTTTACCCAATTGAACAACCATTCTGGAGTAACCTTAGAACCCATACCAATCAGATTGGGACCTTGAAGTTTTGTTAATTCTTTAAACGTTATTGGTTGTGGCGCCGTAGAGGGGTCTTGCTCGCTAACATGACAGCCCATACATCCTATGGCTGAAAATAGTTTTTCTCCGTTTGCTGGATTACCTAAATATTTTGATGGGTTATTATTCTTTCTAGTTATTTTATCTTTGAATAGATAGTGGGTAATAGAAGCGATCTCGGTAATATTTCTTTTAGCAATTTTTGGATTTTCCTGATTGTCCTGTTCAAAAATATGAGGCATTCTTGTATTATAACGAAAATCACGGGGATTTTGTATCCACTTGGCAACCCAATCTGGATGAGATTTTTCATTTAGCTTTCTCAGGTCAGGTCCTGATTTAGCTGTTGAAGGCCAGTTAGATGATACATGACAACCGTTACACCCTGATCTGTCAACAAGGGTAAGTCCAAGGTTGATTTTCTCGGCACCAGCAAGGTCACTAGTATTGGTGTGGCACTTAAAACAGCTTGCCTGTGTATAACGAGTCGGAAGCATAGGCTGGAGCCAGTGATGAATTTTTTCCCAATTATATTTTTCTTCCCACTCGTGTTTTTGTTCTGGAGTGTTAGGCGTGTGAGAAGAAGAAACAAATGATGTTCCTCTGCTTCTTCCAGCGTGGCAAGATATACAGCCAAATGATTCTTCTGGATGAGGAGACTTACTGGTTAAATATAGATCAAGGTCTGGATGTGTCGTAAACGGCTGTTCAGCATCAGCAAAATCTGAATCTGTAATACCAAGGTGGCAACTGGTACAGCGGTCAACCGTAGGCATTGCAGTGAAGTTAACATCATATTGAATATCTTTTACGACAGTCTGTTTTACTTTATAATACGGATCCATAAAATCAAGAATGGGTAAATCTCTTACAATGTCTCCGACCTTATTCATAAAACTCATTTTTGAACGGTCTAAAACATTAAGCTTATTTTCAGCGATATTAACCTTTTTGAGAATTTTGTCTCTCGTATCCTGCGCCTCTTTAAGAGTCTTTTTTATGCCCTTTAATATTTTTTCTCTTTTTGCAATTTCTATTTCAAGGTTTTCTTTGTCCAGTTTGACTTTATTAAGCTCAGTTGTTTTTATCTTATATTTTTCTTTGGTATCAGCTCCACGATGAGAATCATGCGCAATTTCACGTTCTAAATGATGGGCATTTTCACTCTCTAGGTGGAATTTTATTACATCGAGTTTTGCCTTTTGCTCTGAATATTTCAGGTTAATATTGTAAAAGTCAGCTCGTAGTTTACCCAGCTCATCATTGATTGATTGGACTTGATCTGATTGATTATCATAATCAGACTGGACCTTTGCAAACTCTTTGTCATATTTTTCTCTAAGATCTTTGACCTCATCTAACTCCTGACCTAGGTTTTTTTCTGTAATCTCTATCTGTAGCTGTCTAAAAGCTTTTTGATAATCTTTAAACTCATCATCGTTGTCATCAATAAAGGTCCATATCATTGATAATAAAAAGACCACCGAAGAAATGGCGAACCATTTGTTTAATAAGTTAATGTCCCAATATCGTTCGTCGTTTTTAAACATCTCTAATATTATATGTTAAAGAACCACTCAGGAATGGCAATAATATATTTAAGGTTAATCATCCACCTGAGGTACATTTTTATTGGCAGAGCCAGCATCACCAAGCCAAATGCCATTAGGCTGGTATAACGAGTTGGGCCATATGCTTCATACATATCCTTTAACACTGTCTTGGCCAATATAACCGGGAGTACAAACAGGTAAAAGCTAACAGATAAAAACCCAACACTTTCTCTAATAAAAATATTCGATGGAAGCCCTTGGTTTAATAATTTTACCCATAATAATTCTGATAGGTTTACATTCGTAAGAGCCTCAACTTTGTGTATATCCCAATATTCAAAGGGTCCAAAAAAGTTCCAATTCGGTCCTCGAAAAAATGTTCCGATAACAATAAGAAAGAGCCACAATACAACCCACCCGTACATAAAGATAAACATGCCAACCCTTCGTTCTTTAAAGGAATAGTACCCATCACCTTTTTTATTAATATCCATATACGGGATTGCCATAAGACCGACAATGATCATTGTCGGCAATAGCACTCCAGCTATCCATGGATCGTAGTATACTAACATTTCCTGGAGACCTAGGAAATACCACGGAGCCTTCGATGGATTAGGTGTTGAAGCTGGGTTAGCAGGTTCTTCTATTGGTGCAGCAACCAGGATAGACCATACGATTAAAAATACTTGAAACAAGATTAGGGCTATAAACTCAATATATACCAGGTCTGGCCAGACTAGTACCTTATCATCCGGGTCATTGTATTCTTCAGGTTTTAGTCCTTGGTCTATACGTATATCATTTCTATAGGCCTTATACATACCAAGCCATATAAAGAAAAACATAGAATAAATCATTAGTACAATCGGGAAGTTATCTGCTTTGGTAAGCGTAATATTAAAGTTCTTATCATAATAACCGATCACAAAAAAAGAAGTAATAAGCACAAGTCCAGTTATTCCCCCAGCCTTTGTCCACAGTCTCCAAAAACCAAGTTTTCTATGAATCTTTTCAAACCAGTCTGACGGAGGAAAAAAGAAAGGAAAAAGAACGGTCAGTATGGTAAAACTAATCGTTGGTGCGGAAAGCGTATCAATAGCAGATTTAATGGCAACTAGACTCATAATTTTTCCGGAACATAAGACCTATAACGGTCCAGATATTCCTCCATCTTTTCTAATTCTCCAAAAGTGCACTGCCATAAATATCATGGCAATAAACGGAATAGCAATACAATGGAGGACATAGAACCTAAGCAAGGTTGCTTCTCCAACAAATCTACCACCAAGCAGACCGAACCTAACGTCTGAGCCAACATGGATCAGGTTAATATCACCAATGGCAAGTAGAGCAGCGCCAGGGCCTTCGTGTCCAAGGAAGGGAGTCGCTCTTGCCATATTAGAGCCAACGGTTACAGCCCAAATAGCTAGCTGATCCCAAGGGAGTAAGTAACCAGTGAAAGATAATAACAGGGTCATAGTCATTAGTAATACACCAATGCTCCAGTTAAATTCTCTAGGAGGCTTGTACGATCCTGTCATAAATACCCTTACCATATGTAGCCAGACAATCAAGACCATAGCATGAGCCGCCCAGCGGTGCAACTCTCTCATAATACCTAGCGGAACCTGTTCTGCCAGATCAATAATATCAGTAAACGCATACTCTACCGTGGGCCTGTAATAAAACATTAGAAGTATGCCAGTGATTGTAAGATTTACAAATAAGAAAAAAGAAAGACCGCCCATACACCAGGTATATCCTACTTTTACTGCATGTTTTGGGAGCCTTGCAGGGTGCAAGTGTAGAAATACACTTCCCAAAATAGCATGCATTCTTTGTCTTCTTGTCCTGGGCACACCAGAACGGATGATAGACTTCCAGACCTGGGACTCCCCCATTTTTTCTAATATTGATTTGTTATCTTTATTATCCATGATTTAAACTGTTAGGAAAGAGTCTTTATTTTCCCATTCTCCCTTTTCCCATTTGTAGCTCTTGGTTTTATCGATAAGAATCTGCCCATCCTCAGCTATACCTATTTTAAATCTTTCTAACGGCCTAGGAGCTGGACCCTCAAAATTGACGCCTGTCATTCTAAATCCGCTACCATGGCAAGGGCACTTAAATTTACTATCTGTTGCAAGCCAGTTTGGTGTACACCCAAGGTGGGTACAGACCGTAGAAAGTGCAAATATAGATTCATCATCTCTGACTATCCATGCATTGAATTTCTTTTTAAATCTTATGTCTACACTATTTGGTGAAAACTCGTCAGGGTATCCTATTTTAAAAGTCTGAGGCGGTTCAAAAAGTACATTGGGAAACAAAAATCGAATTATTACGGTAAAGAAGCCACCAGTAGCTGCTGCAAACCCTAGCCAGCCTAAAGCTAACCAGCTGAAAAAACTCCGTCTTTCAATTGAGTTTTTATTTTCTTTATTTGTGCTGCCGACTGCAGCTCTAGGGGCATCAGGATTTGTTGTTTCACTCATCAGTAATTGGTTCTATGTTACTATAATTATTTTCTAATGCTTTGATTGCTGCGTTTCTAATGCTTAAATCTTGATCGTTTTTAGAGAGCAAAGTTAGCTTATCTTCGAACCTTTTATCAAATAAAATAGATGTCGTTCTGATTGCGATCATTAAAACTTTTTTTTCTTCTATAGGGTCTATTTGTTTAAACTGCTTTAAGTATTCCCGATCTAAGAGCCCTTCGATAATATAGACGCCGGAATTGTTACCCATTTTCGCTAATGCTATGGCAGCGTCCCACCTTATATTTGCTTCTTCATCATCTAATAGGTTTTTCAGATGGGGTATCGTTGAGGGGTCGCCAATCATGCCAAGGGCTATCGTTGCCGTTAGTTTTTCAGTCTGTGTATCTGTCTTGTTAATAATATTTCTAATTGATTTTGTTGCGGGAAAATATTTGAGAAGTCCTAAGGCTTGTATCGCTGCTATTCTTGTTTCTAAGGTTTTATCCTTAAGACCAGACATTAATATTTTTCCAAATGTTGTATCTTTTGTTGAACCCATGGCCATTGCCAAGTATGAGCGAACAAGAGGATCATCATGAATAGATTTTTCGTATGCGGATGTGAGTTGGCCTTTGAATGATTTGGTCAAAGGATTTGCATCAGGATTATTTAATACTTTTGCCAGTTCAAATGCTGATTGCCACCTTTTTGATGCGGAACCAACTTTCACCTGATTGAGTAAATCTTCAGCGTTATTTGTTTCGTAAGTAATAAACTTAAATAAAAGAAAAAAGACTGCACCAAAGACTGCGATCATAAAGGGAATGAGGAAGAAAGAATAAAAGAGGACATATATCCGACTATTTTCATTCTTTTTTTCAGTATCATTTTGACTGTTTTGATCCATACTAGCTATGTATAAAAATATGAGTTAATTATTAGATTAGAATTTAGAAAAATCAGTCACCATTATTTTTACTCAAAAGTAAATCTATATCCTTGCGGAGGTAGTCGATTTTTTTGTTTAGTCTTCTTTGCTCTTTTTTAAGTCTAAATATTTCGGATATAAGAAGCAGTGAAAAAATTAAAGTTAGGGCAGAAATAATTGGCAAGGCGTCATTTATATTACTCATGTTTGTCATCCTCTTTTAGCTGCCATCCTAATAGTATGGGAAAGAAAAATAGAATAACTATTCCGATTAATAATAGTCCGATTACCCACTCCAGATGTTCTTGAAGCCAGGTCATGGTGAGCCAGTCAAAACTCAATGTTTAAAGCACCCAGGTCACGAGTGTGACATAAACAAGTAGAAGTATAGTACAGATAATCATCGAAAGTAGCTGTGAGACTGATATTGGATTTGGTTTTTCTTTCTCCATAGACGTAATCTATTTTTGCCGTTTTGCTTTTACAATTGCGGCCTTAATTTTTCCTCTTAAAACTCTATTATCTAGTGCATTGATTTCTTCCATGTCACCAGTCAACCCAGTCACGACAAGCCTTTCGATTAGTTGTTCTTCGC
Source organism: Fidelibacterota bacterium (assembly GCA_002713885.1). Classification (GTDB taxonomy): domain Bacteria; phylum Fidelibacterota; class Marinisomatia; order Marinisomatales; family UBA1611; genus TMED80. The sequence continues at coordinate 6,686 of PAVC01000044.1, read as the reverse complement.
TCTCTGCTACAGTGTTTTCGCTTTGCTCCGAAAGTGTGTCTGGAATTTCCGGCATGGCGGGCCGTTCTGCAGTGCCACGCTTTATTTTTACCATTAACGCTTTAGCGATACCTCTAGTGGGTTTGTCTTCAATGGAGTTAATTGGGTCCATATCTCCATCTAATGCTTTATTTACTACCATTGCAACAATTTGCTCTCGGCTAAGTCCAGTATTTGCAGTGGATGCGCCGGAAGGTTTAGAACCTGGCGCAGGTTTTTCTGGCATGGGAGGGGTTTCACCGGTTCGTTTTGCGCGAACAAGCCCAGCTTTTGCAAGGCCTCTTGTTGGCTTATCTGTAATCGCATTAATCACGTCCATATTGTTTTGTAGTCCCATATTCACTGCATAATTAATATAGTCTTCTCTAGAAGCATATCCGCCCCACATATCCTCAGCATTTTCGTCATCTGACTCGTCATCGGTTTTACCAAAATCAATCACCGGAGTGATTGCTGCAAGTCTTCGCAGAATTTTTGATTTTCTACTGCTCCAGTTTAATAGTGATAAGAACGAAAAAATGCCCTTGCTGGATCTGTTGCAAGTAACAAAAACACCTTGCTCAGCGTCTTCAATTTTAAATGATACATACTCTTTATAAAACGGTGTCATTCTGAAGTCAAACCCAAATTCTTTTTCTTTTTCTATGGTTATAATTCTGCATCGAAACCATGGAGCAAGAGAGGCTGGTCTGATCTTAAAAAAAGATCCAGGTATTAGCGGAAGCTTATCAAAAGAAAACTGGTGCACGTATCTTTCCGATTGAATATCAGGCATGGCTCGTTGTATACCAGAGAACCATACGTTATATGTTTCTAATGAGGTAATCATTTTCCATACAATTTCTTTACTACTAGAAAAGTGATGCCTTATCTGGCTATTAGCCTTGAAAGGCGTCCAGGAGGCATAACTTGAACCGATACCATTATATGGAGCTTCAGGGATGTTTAGTTTTGTTTTTGGCCTTTCGTAGCCTTCAAAAATGATTTCATGGGTTGTATAATGGTTTGTATAACCATTATCAGTTTTAACCTCATACTTGGTTGGGTAATAGAATATCTTTTCAAGTGTTCCTGATTGACCGGTCTCTTTTATCGTGCATGCTGTTCCTGGTTCAATCTGGGTTAGTGGCTTGGACATAGTCTAATTAAATATTTTCTTTTTGCAAAATACAGTATTTACTGGTCGTAATATTACAATAAAGCATAATTATAACACGATAAGAAAAGTATTCATAATTCATTGTCTAATGATGCATAATTTCCGGGGCTATTTATGAAAAAATATTTTCAGTTTTCAGTTATATCAATTGTTTTCACTTATTTATTGATTTTTATTGGTGGCCTTGTCAGAGTTTCTGGAGCTGGTATGGGTTGTCCAGATTGGCCAAAATGTTTTGATCGTTGGATACCTCCAACCAATTTAGAACAGCTTCCAGACTATATTGATCCTGAGAAATTTAATCTTGTTCTTGCCTGGGTTGAATATTTAAACAGACTTTTTGGTGCTCTTGTTGGTCTCATTATTTTAGTCACATGCGTATATGGATTACTCTATTTTAAGAACCATAAGAGAGTAACCTTTTCTATTACTCTTGCATTATTCATTACATTTGTTGAAGGCTGGCTAGGAAGTAAGCTGGTTGATACGGTTTTAGATCCCGTAACTATCACACTTCATTTATTACTCGCTCTAATAATAATTGGATTAATCATATATAGTTCAATTCAGTCATATTATATCATAGAAGGAAATTTTGAAAAGGATAGTGTTTACCCCGAACATATCAAATACATTATTTTGGGTATAATGGTTTGTGTGGTTGTTGAAATTATAATAGGGACAGAGATCAGAGGAGGACTAGATATTAGCAGGAAAGAGAACCCTCTCATTGAGGGAGTGATTTTATTAAAAATGTTAGGACCTTTTAAATATATTCACACTATTCTAGGTGTGATTTTATTGGGTTTAGTATTTTATTTAAGGAAAATAATTCAAAATATTAAATTATTCCCTTCAGATTATATGATATATGCTGTGAATTTTATGTTGATAATTATTTGTATTCAGATTGTTTTAGGCGAGTCATTAGTTTTTTTTGATGTGAAACCACTTGTTCAGCTTTTTCATATGTGGTTTTCATCTTTATTATTAGGGCTTTCAATTGTGCAATATACTTTCTGGAAAATATCAAATAGTGTATGATAAAAAAGATTCATCTAGTTAGTGTTTTAGCGTTAGTGGTTTTTCTTGGTATCGGTGCCACATGGGTTATAACAAAAGCAACACAGGCTAGCCAGGTTCTACCGGCTGTGATTAAACAGGCACCTCCGTTTAGTTTGGTTAGCCATCATGGGGAACCATTCACTGAGGATAGTTTACGTAATAAAATATCTGTCTTGGACTTTATATTTACCAGTTGTCCTGGACCTTGTCCAATCATGTCAAACAATATGAGAACGTTATATAATCAGTATAAACTACATCCGGATCTACAATTTATATCGATAACGGTTGATCCAGAGTATGATAGTCAAGAGGTGCTAAAAATATATGCTGATGCAAATGGTGTTAATGATAAGCGTTGGAAGTTTTTGCGAGCAGATATGGAAAAAGTAAAAAAACTAAGTTCGGATGGATTTTTATTAATGTCTGATAATCTACCGGCTGGTCATTCTGTAAAATTTGTGTTAATCGATGGAGAAGGAAACATAAGACAGTATTATAACGGCACAGACAAGGCTAGTATATCTATCCTGCGAAACCATATTAATTTATTTTTAAAGAAACTGCGGTCGTCAGTATGAAAAGAAAACCTCTTCCGGCAAAAAGCAAGGTCTCAGCTTTTATTGAGCTGACAAAGCCAAGAATAACGATACTAATATTAATCTCTACAGCGTTAGGCTATTATTTGGCTGAAAGTGAGATGATTAACTATCTAAACTTTTTTTATACAATTCTAGGTACGGCAATACTTTCTGGCGGAGCCGGGACTATCAATCACTGTATTGAAAAAGATTTGGATATGCTAATGGACAGGACAAAATCACGTCCAATTCCTGCTGGTCTAATCTCGATTAAGACTGCCTTAAGCTTTGGCCTAGCTCAATCGATAATCGGTTTTGCAATATTATGGGTACTAGTTAATCAGCTAACTGCGATACTTGGTCTTGCTACCATAGTACTTTATCTATTTGTTTATACACCGTTAAAAAAAATTACCTGGTTAAATACCACTGTTGGCGCAATTCCCGGTGCTATGCCAGCACTTGGCGGATGGGCAGCATCCGCGAATCAACTTAGTCCAAACGCTTGGATATTATTTGCAATTTTATTTTTATGGCAGCATCCTCATTTTTATGCGATTGCCATAATGTGTAAAGATGATTATGAAAGAGCAGGATTTAAAATGCTCCCGGTTATAGAAAAAGAAAATCATAGAACAATCAGACAAATTATTTGGCACGCATTTTTACTTATTCCTGTCTCCCTCTATTTTGTAGTTACTGGAGCTTTGGGAATATTTTATTTTTGGGGGGCATTATTGTTAGGTATTGTTTATTTAGCATCAGGTATCCCTTTATTAAAAGAATCATCTATAAAAAATGCAAAACTATTATTAAGAACTTCCGTGGTCTATCTACCGCTTCTATTAATCATTATCCTTATTGATCTAAATTATTATTAATGGTGAAAGAAAACTTTTGGTTTAAGATGATCTATATGCTGTCTGGCGTGCTAAGCATGGCAGTAGCTTTTTTAATTCTAGGACCTAGGCCTGAAGGTATTGAGGGCGCGATAGATGTATCATCCTTGCCTCTGGTAAATGCATTATTAAATCTAACTACAACGATATTACTTATAATTGGCTACGTTTTAATTAAACTAAAAAAACGTGAGATGCACAGGAGCGTAATGCTGACAGCATTTTTTTCATCGGCATTATTTCTAGTCAGTTATGTAATCTACCATTGGTTTAAGAGTGGCCCAAAAGCCTATACTGGTGAGTGGATATCAGTTTATTACCCTATTTTGGTAACTCATATTATTCTTGCTATGATTATCTTACCTTTGGCAATGATAACCTTATATAGAGGATGGTTTTTTCAGATCCAGCAGCACAGAAAAATAGCAAGAATAACATTTCCTATCTGGTTGTATGTTTCTATCACAGGAATAATTATCTATCTAATGCTTTATACNTAATATTATTANGACTCAAGTTTTTTTACTAGCCCGCCGTAGCTTTGATCAATATTAAACCCCTGCTTGTAAAAGAAATTCTCATGATAAAATCCTACAGTAACTATATTAAGTCCGCTTTGTTTCATCCTATTAAAGAAATCATCCATTAGTCTTATACTTAATTTAAGACGTTGATATTTTTTTCTAATAACAACCCATTCAAGGTGCACTCTTACATTATTTTTTATTCTATAGTATAATCCTCCTATAACATTATTTCTGTCATTGACAATGAGAAGAAATTCATGATCTACAGTGAATGTTACGGACAGATTTTGTTTAGAAATAATTGTCTGGAATGTGGCTATTTCTTTTGGATGGAAAGGCGGACGAATCGAATATATTTTTCCATTGGCGTCTTCAGTCTTAAAGACTAGGTCTAGATTTTGAGTTTCTCCTTTCGTGGTTTTTACCAGTTCAACAAAGTCAGCAGCATCAATGTGNGGGTAAAGCATTCTTGCAAGAAAAAATTTCTCATTATCGTTAATAGTTGCGTTCTCTAAAATATTTTCAATTCTGTCATTCAAGTTCCATGGGCTAAGTATTTTTGCTCTCATGTCTTTGATTATTGCTTGAAAATATTTATTCAGTTCTGTTCCTGAGTCTTTTAAGCAGGTCATCATAAAATAACGAACACGAGTTTCAGGGTATTGATCTAACAAAGAGTTAAGGTTGTAGTCATGATATAGTTCTTTAAGTATCGAAGCTTTTGCCTCATTTTTTGCTTCAGGATTTAGATCGAGCCATCTTTCATACCTNAGTGCTGCAAAAACAACGGGCTTAGTTAAAACTCCATAGCTATCAAATTCTTGTATAAAACTTGTTATCCTCTCTTTTGTTAAGCCTAGTTCTCTGAATTTGGCTTTATAATCTTTTGTATTCAGGTCTTCAATAAGCTTATTCAGTATCGGGAGACCTTTTTTTACTTTCATTGACTCGAGAGAAGCAGTAAAAATTAATTCCCAGTCTGCCATGTGTTTTAATCCTGGAAATTTNGCTTCTGTTTCGATTATATAATTAATATACAGGTCTAAATAGAATTGCCCAACAGAGTCAACTTTTTTTCTATCTGCGATTGATATTATTCGCGTTCCAGTAGTATAGTCGTGTTGTGGGATAACAAGGTTTTCTGGTGTTGGAGGGTCTATCGCAAGAGTATGATTAGTACGGTGCCAAAATTCTATGTACGCTTGAACTCCGTTCCAGATATAGTGTAGCCATCTCATTTGCCAGCGATCCCTTTTGGTAGANTCATTAATCTCTTCTTTGTTTCTTTCTAGGTAGATGCTAACTGTTTCATCGGTAATATATTCTTCAGTGTATATTGATTCCTCGGGCCAAAAGCCACCAAATTTTTTACACAATTGATTTTGGTCTGATCCAGATGATCCCATCAGAATTAACCAGCGTATTTCATCCTCAAAAAAGTCTCTCTCAAGATCTTGGTTAAGATTTATTACTATGTTATAGGTTCCAAGGTTTAATGTTTTAACTAAAACTCTGAATGAGCTTTTACCATTTTTTGTTGATAGGTGTTTTATCCATATGCCATTACGTGGAATATCGGCGAGATGTAATACTGTATCATTAGAGAATAAAAATATTGCTTCTTTGATTAANGCCACCTTNGCTATTGCAGTCAACAAAATATTTTTATGTTTATCTCTAACATTTTCATCAAATGTGATGACATCTGACCAGGTATATTCTTCTTTTGTTTCTCTGTCTATCGTTAGCGAAGTGTTTGGTCCAAGCCATTGTCTAAAACCATTTATTAGGTTGTAATATTCTTTTTGTGCCGATGAACGAATCTGAGTTGGTGAGTTAGATAGTTGCCACCAGATCAGCTCTGTTCTAACGGATACAAATTTTGTAGGATGATTTTTCCCAAATTCGCATATAATANAAAGAGTTTCTTGAATGAAGCTCATATCAATATCGTCCGCATCATCAAGGTTTATATGCATTGTTTTTAATAAGTCAATTATAGATAGATATTGTATGTTAGATAGTNTTGCAACATCGAAAACAAATTTTTCATTAGTTGAATTATTTTTCAAATACCTGTAATTAGATCTTAGTTGGTTTACAAAAAACTGATCTGAGAGAAGTGGAGATATAGTCTCTAATAATTTTATACGGAATAATGGATCTGGGTGTTCTTGATACTGAATGAATGTATCAATAAGTACATCGGTCCATTCATTATTTTTATGGCTAATAATATTATTTAAATATTGAGAGAATGATGAGTCATTTGATAAATATAGTTTTACGCCATGGTGCAAGTTTTCTAATTGTAANTCNGAATCAGNTTTTATTGACTGTGTTTCATNAATNTGTTCAAACGTATTCTATTATTAATTTCAATATTTATTTCTGGGTATATGACAGATTCTTTGAT
>PAVC01000043.1 GCA_002713885.1 Fidelibacterota bacterium | reverse complement strand
GCATACACACAGATGTGATAATTGCGGACGATTTGTTTATAGTAAGAAAAATTAATTATATTTATTGAGCTAGTTGGATGATTGCTCTATCGTGATATATAATATCATATATAGAGAGGAAAGTCCGAGCACCGCAGGACAAGGAGCCTTGTAACGCAGGGAATCCGTGAGGATATGGAAAGTGCAGCAGAAAATAGACCGCCTATTATTGTAGGTAAGGGTGAAAAGGTGGTGTAAGAGACCACCAGTCTTTCTTGAAATAGATTGAGCTTGTAAACCCCTCCTGGTGCAAGATCGAATAGGTTCAGAGATGTTGTCCGCATCATATGATGAACGGGTAGATCGCTCCAGCTTGCCGGCAACAGTAAGCGCAGACAAATGATCATCAAACCCATTGGGTGAACAAGACTCGGCTTATAGGCTAGCTCAAAAAATAATTTTAACAGAGAAATGATCAATGACTAGAAAATCTCAATCATTACTTCCAAATATAGAAAGACTCTCATTTTTTAATGAAAATTGGAAACAAATTGGGATTATTTTCTGTCTTATAATCTTGATATCATTCTTATTCCCTAGAGGGGAAGCGCTACAGTATTCATATAAATTGAATGATATCACTAGAGAGCCAATAATAGCCCCCTTTACTTTTCCTATACTTAAAACAGTAGATAATTATGAAAAGGATAAGAAAACCGAAAAAAAATCAGTTCCTTTTATTTTTAACAGAAGAAAAAATGTGGTTGACAATCAACTGTTAGAACTAGATAAATTTTTTAAATCTATAAATGATCTAAGGTCTGCAATTTGGAGATATAACGAATCCAAACAGCTTTATTATGAACGTAAATATCATCTTACTGCAGAAAAAGCAAAAAATGAATTTATTGCTGATAGTACTAGCCTTTCTATTATTTCAGAAGTTTTTAATAAAGATTATCCTTTTACAGCTTCAAAGGATTCATCTTGGAATAAATATTTAACTTCTAATACTGATCCTAGAAAGCTCAAAGATTGGCTTTTGCATAAGAATATTGTAAGTCAAATATGTAAAAACAGGTGGTCTGAAGGCATATATGATATATCAATAGATAGTATTATTAGCAATAAAGTAAAAATTAATCAAGGCCAAGTTCCTATCATTTCAAAGAAACAGGATTTTAATAGCCTTGAGATTGCATGGATAAAAGCAAAAGAAGAATATATTATTAAGGTTGATGTAGAAGACCCTTTTTCAGATATTGGGTATGATATTATTGTAGAGCATATGTCCCCAAATCTATTATATGATAGAACTGTAACATTATCAAACCAGAGGCTAAGTATAAAACAAGTTCCACGCAGTAAAGGAGTTGTCCTTGAAAGAGAATTAATTGTGGATGCTAATATTAGAATAACAGAAGATGTGCTTCAGAAATTAAATTCTTTATCATTCGCAATTGATAACCAGAATAAGGGTCGATCTTTGAATAATGTGTGGAATTATTTGGGAAGAGTAATTCTATTATCAATTGTGATCTCCTTATTTTTTACATTTCTTTATATGTATAGAATAGATGTTTTTATCGATTGGAAAATGATTTTACTAATGTCTATAATTATATCAATTCAAATGTTATTGGCAAATCTGATTATTATATATTTTGGATTTTCAGAATATCTTATTCCCGTTACTGTTGGCGCAATGACATTGACGATACTATTTGATGCTAGAATTGGGTTTATGTCTACAGTTGTTGTATCCATACTAGTGGGTCTTATGATGGGTCAAAACATCGATTTTGTTATAACATCTCTATTTATTTCGACAGTTGGCGTATATAACATTCGTAAGCTAAGAAAAAGAAGTCAATTGTTCACAACTATGTTTGCTTTAATTGGGTCTAGTATAATGGTAATTGTTGCACTTGGTCTTTTTAAAGAACAATCATTTTCTAAAATATTTTTTGATCTACAATTATTAACACTAAATAGCTTTTTGGCGCCGATTCTCACTTATGGACTTATTGGGTTAAGTGAAATGATATTTGAAATAACAACAGATCTAACATTAATAGAATTATTAGATTATGATAGACCGCTATTAAAAAGAGCTCAAAGAGAAACAAATGGTACTTTTAATCATAGCATAGTTGTGGGCAACCTTGCGGAAGCGTGCGCGACTGCCATCGGTGCTCATTCGTTACTATGCAGAGTTGGTGCTTATTATCATGATATTGGCAAGATGGTTAAACCAGATTATTTTATTGAAAACCAATACATAGCTGATAATAAGCACGATGCTTTAAAACCTACTATGAGCGCAAAGATCATTCGGAATCATGTCAACGACGGCTTGCAACTTGCAAATGAATATGGTTTGCCTAAGATTGTATCTGATTTTATTCCTATGCATCATGGGACTACTAGGGTAGAATATTTTTATCGGCAAGCATTAGAAGCAGTTGATGGAGACAAATCCAGAATTGATGAAAGTCAATTCAGATACCCTGGGCCAAAGCCAAATACAAAAGAAACAGGTATATTAATGATTTGTGAAGCTATAGAAGCTGCNGTAAGGTCAATAAAANATCCCGATATAATGAAAATTGAGGCAATGATTGATAAAATAATTAAACAGCGTATTGATGATAATCAACTTAGTGAATGCCCATTGACTCTCGATGAATTAAATAAAATCAAGGGNACTGTAGATGGGAATACNGGTATGCTCCATGTGCTTAGAGGGATTTATCATATTCGNATTGAATATCCTGATGAGAAGTAATTAGAATTATTTGCTAAAATCTAATGAANAAAATTAGTATTCATTCTAACCCAGAATACGATTATCCAAATAAAGATCTTTGCATATTAATTATTAAAAATATTTTTAAGTTCAACAAAATTAATTTATATGATATAAGTATAATATTTACTTCGGATATATTTGTTAGNGATTTAAAAAAGAAATTTTTTTCAAAAAATCAATGGACAGATGTTATTGCTTTCCCNTTGCATAATAATAAAGATACTAAAATAGAAGGNGATATATATATTAGTATGCCAACAGCTATAGTTAATGCTGATAAATACAATGAACCATATGAAAAAGAGNTAGCAAGATTAATGATACATGGAGTATTACATCTAATAGGTTTTTCTGATGATACGAAAAAAGAGAAAGANNTTATGTCTAAAATCGAAGATCGATTGTTAAAAGAAACAAAATGGAAGGATTTATTTGAAAAATAATCTAGATAAACAAATTAAAATGAATTTTCAAGAACTAGATAAAATAATAAAAAAACTTAGAAGTTCAGAAGGTTGTGATTGGGATAAATCACAAACAAGTGATTCTCTGTTACCGTATTTTATTGAAGAAGTATATGAGCTAATAGATAGTATTGATAAAAAAGATTATGAAAACACTCAAGAAGAATTAGGAGATGTAATGTTGCATTTAATATTTCAATCTCAGATTGCTGCAGAAAAAGAGATCTTTACTATTAATGATGTGATTGAAAGTATCAACAAAAAATTGATTAATAGACATCCTCATGTTTTTGCCCACATAGCACAACCAAATAGTGGCACAACTAATAGAAATTGGGAAACTCAAAAATATTTGGAAAAAGATAGAGATTCAAGGCTAGATGGTGTGCCAAATATTTTACCATCTATTATTTTTTCTCAGAGAATTCAAGAAAAGGCTTCACATGCTGGTTTTGACTGGGAAGGTATAGATGAAGTCTGGGAAAAATTAGATGAAGAAATAAATGAGTTGAGATTTGCTCAAAAAGAAAATGATATAAATAAAATTCGTGAGGAAATAGGAGATTTGTTATTCACTGTAATTAATCTTAGTCGGTTTTTTGGTATATCTGCTGAGAATGCATTGAGGAGATCAAATAATAAATTTATTAAACGGTTCCAGTTATTAGAAAAAATAATATTTGATATGAATAAAAATATTAATGATTTTTCTCCAAATGAATTAGATGAAATATGGAAAGAAGCAAAAAAATATTAGTCTAATTACCTTGTATTGTAAGAACTACTTTTCGAGTTTTACAATTATTTCTATGCTCACATAAGTATATCCCCTGCCATGTTCCTAAATTTAAATATCCGCTATTAATAGGTATCATCAATGAGCTCCCGAATATAGATGATTTAATATGTGCGGGAATATCATCTGTCCCTTCAATTGTATGAGTATAATATGGTTTTCCTTCAGGAACCATATTATTTAAATGAGATTCGAAATCAATTCTAACACTTTGATCTGAGTTTTCATTTAAAGTTAATGATGCAGACGTATGTTTTATAAATATGTGTAACAATCCTATTGAGATTTTTTTTAATTCGGGAAGGTTTTGAATTATTTCATTAGTAATTAGATGAAATCCTCTGGTTTTGTTTTTAATAATTATTTCTTTTTGTCCCCACATAAATAGTATCCTAAGTCTATGTTTTCTTCTCTTTTTTTCTAGCAGCAGGAAATAATATATTATTTAGAATTAGCCTATATCCAGGGGAGTTTCTATGCAAGGATAGATCAGTAGGTGGATCACCAACAAAATGTTGATAATCTTCAGGATCGTGACCACCATAAAATGTATATGTTCCTTTTCCAAAATTACCATGGAGGTATTTTACCTGATCTGATGCTGGNTCTTCACCCATTATANTAACATGNTTTTTAATCATATTTTTATTAAATCCAGTTGTTTGTCCCATAAATCCTTTTACAATGGGGACATGGTTCTGTGTTAACATTGTNGGAACAGGATCATATTTAGCTGAAAATTCAAATAATGAAAAATAATCAGCTTCAGCTCCTCTAGTTATTGGATTATGACTAGGAGGATAATCTATATTAGAAAATTCATATATCATCGGATCCGTATAAATTTTATAGTTTGTGAATGCAAGAGTTTTGGAGAAATTGATTTTGTCATCAATATCTTTATCTATTGGCGTTCCATCAAATACACTGTGTACTCCATCAATATTTTCTAATGAAAGTGCTATATCATAAGAATCCGTAGCTGAACACATTGCAAATAAGAAACCACCATTGGAAATATAATTTTTTATGATTCTTGAAATANCTTTTTTNTCTTCATGNACACTTNNCATCCCAAATTTTTTTGCCAANTTTTCGNATCTGGTTTTTTGTTCAATATACCATGGNGCATTGTGATAATTACGATAAAANTTTCCATATTGTCCGGTAAAATCTTCATGATGCAAATGGAGCCAATCATATTTATCTAAAGTATTATTAANAACTTCCTCATCCCATAGGGTTTTATAATCAACCTCGGCATAAGTGAGTGCAAGTGTTACCGCATCATCCCAAGGCTGTTTATTTGGTGGGGAGTAAATTGCAATGTTGGGAGCTTTTTCTAATAAAACNATATCCATATTATTTTCTTCAATTGTTGAATAAATATCTAATAATTCATTGCCAAGTTCTAAAAAGCTAACNCCTCTTATTTTACATTCAGCTTGTATAAAAGGATGATTATCAATTAGAAAAGACCCTCCTTGAAAATTGAGTAACCATTCAACATTAATATTTCTTTTTAGCACGTAGTATGCTATACCATATGCTTTTAAATGATCGTTTTGTGTTTGATCCATTGGAATCAATATTTTTTGGGAATNGATTAAACTAATAAATAAAATGAATGTTATANTTATTCTTTTCATTTAAATCTTTTCAATATTATTTAATCTTCTTATATGGTATCTAATTGGCTCAGAATANATTGAATCTGAGTAATCATTGATTATGCGCATATAATACGCCAATGCTTTCTGAGTGTTATTATATATNTGTTCATATATTTGTCCTGACATAATAATACTTCTATCAGCAAAGATAGTATTTTCGATTGATTGAACTTGACTTAGCGCTTGATCAAATTTTTTCAGTCTCATTAACACTATCGCTCTTCTTAATGAAATTAAGGGGACTAGCTCTGAATCTTTATTATTTTTTATTATGTAATCTAATAGTTGACTTGCTTCAGATATTTTTCCTTGTTTCAAAAGATATTCAGATTTTAAAAACTCTATAAATGCTGTTTTACTAGTTTCATCAACTTCACTATAATAATGGTTTATAATATCTCTTATTTCCATTAAATCATTAAAAGTATTATTTGTTGGGTTTATGGTTGAAAATATTTCATNAATTATCATTAGAACTGTATCTGGTCNACCTGAAAAAAGATGTGTCTCAACAAGTTTATTTTTTACCTCAGGCATTTTATATACACTATATATAGAATCTAAAAATGATATTGCTTCATTGAAATTTCCTTTTGCTAGTAATACATCACCAATGCGTAAAACAATTNTTTTTGTTAATTCTATAGGTGGATTCTGAGATAGAGCAGTCATATATAAAGTAGATGATTTATCAAAATCCCCAATAATTCTATATTGGATTTCAGCTAGTCTGAATTGNGCTTCTGTAATTAGTGAGGATTCAGGAATTGAAACCAATATGGAATCATAGATTGCTAAACTAGACTGTAAATTTTCAGGAGATATTTTTGAATAAAGCTGGAAAGCATCTGNGAAAAACATATTATCATTATAAAAAAATGGAATGATATCNTTTTCTTCAATTGGGGAAATCTGATCTTCAAAAGTTTTAGCTAATCCTAATAAGGCTTCTCCAACTTGGTATCCTCTTAAATCTTGTTTTAGAGCAAATTCATAGGCTTTAATGGAAANTGAATACGATTCTTCTTTTCGTAAGCTGTTTGCAAAATCAAGCCACNTTTTTGCATTAAAGAATCCTTTATCTGCCCATTCTAGGTATGTATTATATGAATTAAAGTAGTCTCCATGTTTAAAGTAATGGTCAGCNAAAGTAGGTAAGAGAATATCTGGATANTTAGTGCTTGTTTCTAATAATTTTATTTCTATTATGCCTTTTGCTTCACTATCATCGCTCATCATTAATATTCTTCTAGAAACAGTTGACCCGCTACCTGTATTTGATAATAATGTTAGAATATATTCATCTATTGCTTTTTTATATTCTTTTCTTCTTTGATAATAACTACCTAATTCCTGGGCTAAAAAACTTTTACCAAAACTAGTTCTTCCTTTCTTAATCATATTAAATATTTCTTTTTCCAAGCTATATTTATCATAGGTTGATAACAATATCCTATAATATGATTTATTACTCTTAAAGTTATTTATTCCATCCGACCACACTTTTTTCGCGAGAGATATTTCTTCTTTTAAATAATAAAATTCTCCTAGCTCTATATGTAACTGGATATCCTTCGGGTTTCTGTTNAGATAATATTNTAAAAAATTTATTCCATCATCATAACGTTGACTTTTTTTGTATATGTTTTTTAAGTTTCTTATTGCTTGAAAATTATTAGGACTTTTACTAATTATATCTTTATAAATACTAATAGCAGAATCCCAATCTTTGTTCATCTCATATATTTTGGCGGTTTTCATAGATGACATAAATTGACATAATGAAAATGAAAGTAAAAAGCAGAAAAAAATAATTCTAAGGTATGATTTCTTCATTGTTCTCATTATTCTGAATTTCAAGTTGGCTCATTGCATTAAAATATCTTTTGATCATTGTTTGATATTCTCTAGTATACCCTGAATTGAGAGACCGATTTAATGCTTCTAATGCAATATTTTGTCTTTGTCCTAAATCTGCTGGCAGACCTCCTGGGCTGTTATATTGATTAGAAACATTACTAGAATAGGATTTGCGTTCTTCTTTAAATCCTCTCTGAGATAAAGAGGTTTGACTATCTAGCATTCTTGATAAAATCCTACGTTGTTTTTCTTTGGTTTTTCTAGTATATCGATATTTNGATAAATCAGATATTACATCATTCATATCTTTAGCTATCCCATTTAGATCTCCTTGCCCCTGTTGGTTACCAGATTTCTGAATTTCTTCGATTAATTGTTGTAGAGTTTTTTGAATATTTTTCTGGCCCTGCAGCATGGATTGCAAGATTTGCTGTTGAGCCGATGTTGTCATCTGCCCCAAACTTAAATTCATTCCTTGCTGGTTTAAACCTTGTTGCTTACCAGCCATTTGTTGCATCATTTTTAAAAANTGTTCAAAGCCACTTGCAGAACCAGAAGATTGCATCTGCTGAATACTTTGAAAAAGACTTAGTGCTGCCGAGTTTAATGCTTCCATTGCATGGTGTTGCTGTTTTCCGGCATTTCTAATATTTCTATTTGTTATATCTGATTTAGTTTGTTCAATCGCGTTATTAGCTCTCCCAATTGATTTCCCCATCTGAGGAGTTATAGAAAAAGTTTCTTTTGATAAATCAATCATTTGCTTAATAGTATTATTCAATTGATCTTGAATGATTTGTTGTTCATATGCCATTGATTTTAACTGAGAAGAATTTCTTGAAAGAGATAGAGTCTCTATACGTAATTTTTCCTGCTTTTTAGATAGAAACAGGATGTCCCTCATTATTTTTTCTAATTTTTCTGCCATTTCTGATACAGTTTCATTCTGAAATTCTTGTTGGATTTTTGTTAGCTCTCTCTGNATGTTGTTTAGATTATTGATCGTTGATTGGCTCGNGGTTTTTGCTTTTTTACTATTATTCTGTTGCAGACTTGATATTGTTTCTTCAATATTATTGGAAGCTTGATTAAACTCTGGACTATTTTTTAATTGATCAAGTTTGGTGGCAGATTTTTCACTGAAAGGCTTTATTAATTCTGATGCTTCTTGAATATCTTGGTTTATACTATTTAATTCTTCTAATANTCTTAGTTCTTCTTGCCAAATTCTTGTTTCTGAAGATGTATTATCAGATATTTCAAGGTTATNGATATCTCTATCAAGTTTGTCTTTATGTTGAACCAATTTTTCTAATCTATTTTTTAGTTCATCCATTTTTTGTTCAGCCTGAAGTCTTTTAAATATGTCAATATATCTGTCTAACTCAGATTCAATTTCGGATATATTATTTGACATGTTTTCTAATGCTTTTTGTAAAGATTGTAAATTCATTTCTTCTAACGAATTTTGAGCATCACTCAGGTTTTCTATTAAGTTTTCTGGGATGATTTCTTTTANAAGGCTTGATAGTTCATTGAATTTTTTCATTAAGTCAGGAAGAAAAAGATCATGTTTTTCACTTTGTTCCATTAGTGTTTCTATAGCACTGGAAATATTTTTCATTTTGGTTATTTCATTTTTTGCTTGATCGATAATTTCTTTTATTCTCTGCTGATCTTCCCATTTTAGTTCATCTTTAGTTTTTATAATATCTAGTTCCATATTGTCAATTTCATTTTTTAAAGCTACAAGGTCATCTAAACTATCGCTTATTTGTTCGTTTATATTTTCTTCTTTATTCTCTAGCTTTTCATATAAATCAGATAAAGATGGAATCTTTGCAATAAATGTTTCAGATAGAGTTTTTTTAGGGCCTGATATATCGTCATTATCAGATAATTCGAAATGATAGTGTATTTCATCATCCGGCATCAACATTAAGTCTGATAAGTTCCAATGTGTTTTTATAGTTTGTATTGTTGTGTCTTGATTTAATTCAGGTATAATAAACATTGCTATGTAAGGCTCCACATCTAAGTATTCTGGTCTNCTTATTTCATAAGCAAGCTGAAGATTATTAAACCCATAGTCATCTTCAATCTCTAGATGAAATTGTATTATCTGATTATTCCCTAAAGTTATAATTGGNNGNGGTTTAATAANTTTAATNCTTGGTTTATTATCNGGCAAAATGNTAATGTGATATGGNACAGGGTCTCTNTTGGTAATCCCTCTNGGGTCAACCAANTGAACGGAAAACTTTCCTTCATTTTTTATTATAAACTCACCATTAGCTTTATTNTTATATGTTTCGAAAAATTTTATAGAATCATTNTGCTTCATAAAACANGATTTTAGATTTCTATTNCTNTCTAAGTTTATTTTAACAATTGNACCCATTAAGCCTTGAACNACAGCAATGCTTCCATCNAGAATTTCTGAAGGCAGTTTAGAGTATGATGGAGGTATAATTATNATTTCAAAATNTTCTAATTTTGGNCTATCAGTAACAAAGATTGTATCTGGCGTTGATTCTACAGACTCCCAGGCTTCATAAAATTGTTGTGCATTAACAATNGCACTATATTCATAATCTTGAAATAATTCAGGTAATTCGAACTGGTAAAACTCAGATAAGTTTTTNCCTGTTTTCAATTCTATTATTGATGAATCTCTATCATTAAGAGTTATTTGTGTTGGAGTTAATCTAAGTAAAACGGAATCAGGTGATTGCCCCTCAGACATAATTATTATGGAAATTTTTTCTCCCCCAAGGATATGTTGATTCCTGGTTAAGCTGTATAATTTGAAAGGTTTTGGGGCCAAAAACTGCTTATTATAGTTTTTCCACCTGTAAAATGCATCTGAGCTTTGTTCCCAGAACATGGATAATGNTATAATTGAAATGAACATTATTATTACTGTAATAAGTTTTATATTTAATAAAGGNTCTTTGTCAATGATTTCCTCAGGATTAACATCAGATATTTTTTTTGCGACANTATCAATAAANTTATCTGCAAGATCTTTTGATTGAGTTTCTTTTATTTGTGATTCTATTTGATAAGCATTTAAAGCTGTATCAACATTATTTGGGAAAATATTTTTTCCTATGATAGAAGCTAGGTTTCGCCATGAGTAACTGGGATAACGATTTTGGTTAATAATTACATAGGAAATACCTAGCCATAATAAGGTTAATGAAGATGCAAAAAATATGGTAACTAATATTATTTTTTTATATAAAGGAGAAAAATAAAATANTGACTCGAGTAATATGAACATTAATAAAAGCAATATAAAAATCATGAGAATTATAAAAGATATGCTAATAAGATCTACTTTTATTTTTGCATCTCTAACGGCTTTTAAATATTGTTGAATTTTCATATTATTGAGTTAGNGCGAAATATATGATATTCACTCCCATTTTTAGGGCTAAGTCTCTTAGTNCANGTGGATCATTATGTACAGCAGCATCTTCCCATCCATCGCCTAAATCTGATTCGTAAGTATATAAAACCGCTAGTTTATTATTTTCAAAAATTCCCAACGCTTGAGGTGGTTTATTGTCATGCTCATGAATNTTAGGCAANCCATTNTCAATTTTAAAATAAGAAGAAAAAATAGGATGACTATGAGGTAGCTCAACGAATTCTTTATTGGGGAAAACTCTCTTCATNTCGCGTCTAAAAGATTTATCCATTCCATAGTTATCATCAGCATGGAGAAAACCTCCATTGCTAAGTATTGATCTTAGCTCAATAATTTCATTTTCTGAAAATCTAATATTACCGTGGCCAGTTAAATATAGATAAGGAAAGAGTTTTGCGTTACTGTCTGTTAGTTTTATTCTAACTTCTTTTGATGCCTTTGTCATGGAAGTATTAGTTTTTAAATATTCCAATAAGTTCGGCAAACTGCTTGGGTCGCAGTACCAGTCACCACCACCACCATATTGTACTCTAGCAATATTAAATTCCTGAGAGCATAAGAAACTGCACAGCATTATGATGATAACGTAAATTTTCATTATTCTATATAAAAGGTAATTAACTGGTTGTTCCNAAAATTATAAAAATATTATACCTTAGAATATACCCAGTCTCTTCTTGTAAAAGATATCTGAATACTTAAATTTCCATCAATGATGAAACAAAAAATATTTATTTGGTTTGTGTNNGCACTNGTAATGATTACAAACCTTAGTTCTCAATCATTATTCAAACAACAACCAAAAACGTTATTTTGGGGCTTAATTAAAATAGATAAAGAAGATGAGTATGAGGAGGGGTACTGGTTTGATAAATGGTTTAGATCAAGAGAATTTTCTGCTCCGGTTACATACATGCCGGTTGAAATTCGTTATGGNNTAGGATTAAATGGAAAATTTTCAGGTAGTACATCATCTCCTTCAGTCGATGATATGGATAATTGGATATGGTATGATTCAGAGGTTTCTCCTTTAAGCCAAGAAGCAAAGAATATAGTAGGCACTTCGATAGATATTGATTTTGGTATGGTTAATATACCAAATATTATAATGAACACTAGTTGGATGAATTTTTTAACTGGTATTAATTACAGATCCAGCTCNATTCTAGTACCAAAAAATATACCAGGCGATTGGAAAGAAGGAACAAGCATAAGTGAGAATAAGATACAGTTTAAACCAGAGTTAAAAGAATATCTTATTACAAATACNNTACAATGGCAACCTTTTAATCCTTGGTATATTAATTTTAGATATGGTTATGGGCTTGCGTTTTCAAAATTTTATTTTGATAAAGATATTGAAACAATAAACTCTGTCCCAAGTGGGAGNGGGACCTCAATGGCTCTTGGTTTGGGCCTACGTTATATTATTGATCCAGGGAAATCAAATCGCTTTTCAATTGGTATCGATATTCGTCATTCATATACAAAAATAAATAACATAACTGATCCAGATAATATTACTCCAGTTAAACGATTTGATCTTGCTAATTATGGTATTTATTTTACACTCTCAACATTTTATGGGGGTAAGAAGACTATTGGTGATGATGCAAAAAANATATACTATAAAAAAGATTACTTAACTTCAAAAAATAAGTTTATAGAGTTTTTAAAACATTATCCCAACCATTCAAATAGATATAGAGCAATGAAATATATATCAGAGTGTAATAAGAAAATCCCTTATCAAATTATGGAAGAGGGCCTCTTGTTTGATGACATGGGTGAATCTGAAAAAGCTTTGGANAAATACATAAAAGCCAGATCCAGAGTTGTGATAGATGATACCCTTNTAGTTGAAGCATTAAATTTTCGGATTGATGAGATTGCANGAAAATGGATGAATTCTGCAGAGNTACTATTAGANAATNCTCTTTATAAAGAAGCACTAAGTTTAGTAAAAAAAGTCGCAAAATTTTCNGACCNTGGGNATAAAGAACTTAACAAATTCAGATCTTTNGTGATATTAGGAGAAGGGAAAAAGTTNCAGTCTATTTTAATACTTGGNAAAGCGATGGAAAAATATTCNAAAGCATTNGAATTAAATATTGANCTANAGCCTCAAATAATTGCGTTACAATANCTGGCAGGTATTCAATTAATCGAAATCGCGGATCAGGTAGANGAGNTCGATGAAATCATACTAGCAATTCAATCTCTCGAACAAGCTAAGGGAATATCATCTGGAATCGGAACAAATAATGAAAAATTATTAAAAGACTTAAAGAATAAGTTGAAAAAGTTAGATAATTACAAAACTGGTATGATTATTGATCATAAGATGTCTGAAGCTAGATATTTACAAGCAATTGCTAGGTCACCTCGGTTGACGATCGGAATGACACTACCACTAATCGAGGATTTATTAGGTGCTCCGCATGAAAAAATTATATCTGAGAAAAATGCAAAGGAAGAACAACTCTGGATATATTATTTAAATGAAAAACAATTGCAATTATCATTTAAAGATTTCATTTTATTTAAAATTGAGGAACTTTAGCTATTTCTTCTAAAATATAATCCACGTTGTAATCAGAGCAACATACTAATTAGTTTTCATTAGATGAAATATTCCAATAATATATTATTTATATATCTTTTTATGAATCTTGTAATAGGCCAAACGGTTCAAAGAGATTATAATGAAGAACTTAGATATCAAAATGATGCTATAAATAAAATGAAAAAAGAGATTGAAGAATTAAGCTCAAAGCTAAGGAAAGCTAATTTTAGTGAGTCAACAACATCTAAAAGAATTACAAATCTAGACGAAGAATTAGCCTTAATAAATAAACTAATACAATCATTAAAAAAAGAAGAAGACATTAATAGGGGAAAAATAAATATCTTGAAAAATGATATTACAATAAAAGAAAATGAATTAAATATCATGAAGAACAGGTATGAACAAAGGGTGGTGAATTCTTACTTAAAGGGTAGAATCTCAGACTTAGAGAAGGTTTTATCATCTACTTCGTGGCGTCAAGCAGTTTATAGAACTCAATACCTTAAGATTATATCCTCCATTGAACAAAAAATGACTAAAGAAATAGAAAATTTATTATTAAAAATAAATAAGGACAGGCTACAACTTGAATCTTTGTTAAGACAAAGTATTGCGCTAAAAAGAGAAAAACAAAAACAAATGTTGTCTCTTAGAAAGATGAGAATTAAAAGAGAAAAAGAGCTTACAAGAATAAGACAAGATAAATCTGCACTGGCTAATTATATGCAAGAAAAAGCTGCAGGGGTAAAACAATTAGAGTCTATCATAAAAAAAGTATTAGAGGATAAAGCAAGATTTGAAAGAGAAGAAAGAATTCGCCAACAACAAGAGGCATTAAAAACAAAAGAATTTAATTTTCTTAAGGGGCAGTTACCTTGGCCTACTGAAGGAAGAGTCATATCAAAATTTGGTAAACAGTGGAACGCACGGTTAAAAACAACTACAGATAATCCTGGCATAGATATAAAAGGGCAACCAGGCTCGCCTATACGTACTACAATGAGCGGTATTGTGACAACGGTTACTTATATAAGAGGATATGGAACAACAGTAATTATTGATCATGGAGGTGGCTTTTATACTGTATATAGCCACGTTACAAATATTCAGACACATGTAGATAGTGAAGTTAGATCAGGAGATGTAATTGCATATATGGGTGATTCTGGTTCAGTAAACGGTTCTAAATTACATTTTGAAGTTTGGGGTAAGGGTCAAAAACTTGATCCAGAGAAATGGTTAATAAAAAAGTAATGAATGACACTCTTATTATTGCCCAAAAAGAAACTTGGGGGAAACTAGTGAGGATATCAGATTCAGGAAATATCGGAAGTGCATATTTGTTTTCTGGATCAAAAGGATCTGGCAAAGAAGGTTTAGCATTAAAGTTTGCTCAATTACTTAATTGTCAAGGCTCAAATATTGAAATCTGTTTTAAATGTGAATCTTGTATAAGATTTAGCACCTTACAACATGAAAGACTAAATATTATTGTACCCCTACCAACACCAAAGGATAATAAAACAGATAGTGGTAATAAGAATTTTATACCACAAGATTATATTAACTCAATCAAACAAAAATCTTCAGATCCTTTTTATAAAATATTAATTCCTAAAGCAAAAAGAATACTCATTCAATCTATAAGAGATTTAAAAAAAACATTATACCTTAAACAGGATAGTAATAGCGGCAGGAATATCGTAATTATTTTTAATTCTGAATTGTTATGTGCTGGGCAAGGTGAATCAGGGAATGCGTTACTAAAAGTATTAGAAGAACCGCCTGAGAATACTACGATAATACTTACAACGGATTATAAAAAAATGTTATTTGAAACCATTATCTCCCGCTGCCAAGCAATTGATATACCGGCGTTACCAAATGATTATATTTTTGAATGGCTTCTGAAAAGAAAGGTTAAAGAAAAAGATGCAAATTTTTTAGTTTCTATTTGTAGAGGGAATATACATCAGGCTAAAGCATTATCTAATCAACCAATTAACAAGATAATAAGTACAATAGAAAAAATATCTACTACGCTCATAAATCAGAATCCGGATCAGTGGAGAAGGTTTATTGATCATTACAGCCGTCTTTGTGTAAGTGACCAACTGGAGTTTAGCTATCATATAAATTTAATTTCATTATGGTTTAAGGGTGTAAATAAACATCGACAGGGATTAAAAAGTGATTTTGATGATACAAATTTACATTCCCAGATAGTTTCATTTAGCAAAACCTATCCAACAGCGAATATTTATGCGATTGTATTATGTCTAGAGGATGTAATGAAATCTGTTTCTCAGAATTTATATATGCCACTAATAATATTGAATTTGATACTTGATATTCAAAAACATATACATGAATAAATCATTCTATATCACAACCCCAATTTATTATGTTAATGATATTCCACACATAGGGCATGCATATACAACCATTTTGGCAGATGTGTTGTCTAGATATCAAAAACAACTTGGGAATGACTCTTTTTTTCTTACAGGGTTAGATGAGCATGGTCAAAAAGTTCAAGATGCTGCAACAAAGCGGGGTATTGACCCAACAGATCATTGTGATGAAATGTCTAAGAGGTTTACATCTCTATGGGAAAGACTACATATATCAAATGATGATTTTATCCGGACGACAGAAAACAGGCACAAGAATGTAGTAAAAGAAATATTAAAAATAGTATATAATGCTGGTGATATTTATGAAGATGAATATGAAGGTCTTTACTCAGTATCTGAAGAGAGATTTATTACGGAGAAAGAAGCAGATACTGGTCAATTTCGTGATATTAAAAAACTAAAAGAAAAAAATTATTTTTTCAGAATGAGTAAATACCAAAAAGCACTTATAGCTCATATTAATTCTAATCCTAAGTTTATACAGCCTGATCACAGAAAAAATGAAATTTTAGGATTTTTAAAACAGCCATTAAATGATTTATGTATATCAAGGCCTAAATCAAGATTGAACTGGGGTATCGAGCTACCATTTGATTCAGGCTATGTGACGNATGTATGGTTTGATGCTTTAATTAATTATATCACTGCTCCTGGTTTCTTAGATGATAATATTTCATTTGATAAATATTGGCCAGCAAATATGCACTTAATCGGAAAGGACATTTTAACTACTCATACTGTATATTGGCCTACGATGCTTATGTCTGCCGGGATTGAGCTTCCAAAAACAATTTTTGCACACGGCTGGTGGCTTATGGGAGATGAAAAAATGAGCAAGTCTAGTGGCAATGTGATTAACCCGATGGATCTTATTGATGACTATGGTGTTGATCCTGTTCGATATTATCTCATGAGAGAAATGGTGCTTGGACAAGACGCAAATTTTACTCTTAAGTCTTTTGTTAATAGATATAACAGTGACCTAGCTAATGATTTTGGGAACCTATTAAGCCGNATTTCTACCCTTATTAATAAAAACTATGATGGGTATATACCCAAAGTTTCATCTTTGGGTGATGAAGAAAAAAGATTGAAATCAATTTCAATAGAATTAGTCAAAAAATTTGACAATAATATGTTAAGAATGTCAATTAATGAGGCAATTGAAGAAACTCTTCAATTTGTTCGTAACATCAATAGATATTTTGAACATATGGCACCGTGGAAACTTGTTAAAGAAGATTTAAAATCTGCTGGGACTGTTTTATATACAGGAGCGGAAGCATTAAGAATATGTGCTGTACTTCTTTCTCCAATTATGCCCCAGAGAATACAAATATTACTATCCGCTCTAAACACAGAATCAGTAGATAGAAATTGGGGAGGATTAAAATCTGGTACAANATTAGGAGAACACAAACCATTATTCCCGAGAATAAATTCTGATAATTTTTGATGTTAGTTGATACTCATTGCCACCTTTATTTTGATGAATTATCAAAAGATTTAGATGGTGTTTTAAACCGTGCGCAGGAATTAGGTGTTACAACATTTATATGTGTAGGCACAGATTTAAGTNATTCTATTGAAAGTTATAATCTGTCCCAGCAATACGAAAATATTTATTCAACAGCCGGGATACACCCCCATGATGCAGAAAAAGCTGAAAACAACTATATAAACAAACTTCGGGATCTTTTAGCAAATGAAAAAATTGTTGCCGTTGGAGAAATGGGCCTAGACTATTTTAGAAATATTTCTAATCCACATAGTCAAAAAATTATATTTAAAGACCAGCTTCAACTTGCTCAAGAAATCAATAAACCAATTGTCTTTCATAATCGGGAAGCAGATGAGGATATTATTAATATATTATCAGATTTTTCAAATGTAAAAGGAGTTGCACATTGTTTTTCCAGTTCTTATGAGGTCGCAATGAAATTAATAGATATGGGTTTTTATATATCTTTTTCTGGGAATTTAACTTTTAAGAATAGTCATTTACCTCAGGTCGCCAAGAAATTACCATTAGATAGACTANTGGTAGAAACCGATTCACCTTTTCTAAGTCCTGTGCCATTTCGAGGTAAAACTAATGAGCCCGGNAGAACAAGATATGTTGCAGAAAAACTCGCTGAAATTTTTGGTTATGATATTGAAAATATATCTACTATTACAACTAAAAATGCAAAAAAACTTTTTAATCTATCATAAATAGTTTTTGATTTGATTAACAAAGAGAGACATCCTTTTAGAAAAAAATGGGGCCAAAATTTTTTAATAGACCCGAATATTGTTAAAAAAATATATCGGACAATAGACCCAATAGATTCTGATAATATTTTAGAAATTGGTCCNGGTGAAGGAGTGCTCACAAAAATAATTCTACCCGAAGTAAATAAAATGGTTTCTGTTGAGATTGATCCAGTCCTNGTTAATAAACTGAATAATTCAAATCGGTTAAGAAAATTGAAAGTTGTTAACAAGGATATATTAAAAACTAATATTTATGATTTAGGTATTAAAAACCCTGTAAGAGTAATAGGCAATATCCCATACAATATTACTTCCCAGATAATATTTTGGTTAATAGAACAACTTGATTATTGGTCTGATGCATTTATTATGGTGCAAAAAGAGGTGGCACATCGATTGATCGCAAAAGTAGGGACCAAAGAATATAGTCGATTGACAGTAGTAGTTGGTGCCTATTTAGATGTTGATTGTTGTTTTACAATNCCTCCAACAGTATTTATACCTAAACCAAAAGTAGACTCAGCATTCATACGGTTTACGAAAAAAAGAAACGCACTCATTGAAGATCATAAATATACTAGATTTAATAAATTAGTTAGAGCNGCATTCAATCAAAGAAGAAAAATGTTAAGAAATTCACTTGAGAGTTGGGATATTTCTGATCAAGTAAAAGAAAAAATAAATTTTTCAAGGAGGCCAGAAACGTTGACGGTCCAGGAGTTTGCTTCAATGGTTTAATCCTTGTATCTAAACTAATGCACGATTAAGATTCGCGGCAATTTTAATATACCACAAAAATCCTTTAGGAGGTGAATCAAGTGGTAGAAATACAAGTAAGAGACAAAGAATCTCTTGAAAGAGCCTTACGAAGGTTTAAAAAGAAATGGGAGCGNGCAGGCGTACTGAGAGAACTTCGCAGCAGATCATTTTATATTAAGCCTAGTGATGAAAAGCGAGAAGCTAAAAAGAAGGCTGTTCGAAGAAAGGCCAGAACGGCAAGAATTGAAGCTCTAAGAAATAATCCACGGGCTGCTAGAAGGCGTAGGACTAGGCGACCAACTAATAATAGACAAGGTCGCAGTTAACAGTTTTCTATAACGATTAGGTATGAAGGGCTCATCTTAGATCGAGCCCTTTTTTATTTTACATTACTATTCTTGGGTTACGTAACACTATATATAATTATTTTATGATAAGGTTTTTGCAATGTTAATTAGAAGTATATCTGGAATACGAGGTCTTGTAAAAGAAGATCTAACACGAAATACTATTATTCAGTACGCAAACGCACTACATAATGGTCTTAACCCAGGGGTTATATATGCTGGTAGAGATAGCCGTACTTCCGGAGAGACTATCATTGAAATAATGATACAAGAGCTTCTTAAGCTAGGCAGGACAGTAATATATTGTGGAATAGTTCCAACTCCAACGATTCAGTACATGGTACATACTACTGAGGCAGTTGGGGNATTTATTATAACNGCAAGCCATAATCCAATAGAGTGGAATGGAATAAAATTTGTCAGAGAGGACAGTACATTTTTNCATTTAAAGGATTGTGAGAAACTTTTTGAATATGCGGATAGTTTTATACCTNATAATTCAGATGATATAGAAGAAGGTATGATGTGGGAAGAAAAAAATGCAATCCATAAACATACAATTAAGTGTACTTCTTTAAAATGTATCAGTTTAGATAAAATCAGAGAAAGAAAATTTAAAGTAGTAATCGATGCTGTTAATGGTGCCGGCTCATATGCATTGCCAGCAATGTTAGATCTACTGGGTTGTGAGGTTATAAGGTTAAACTGTGAACCTAGCGGTGTATTTACGAGAGGCACAGAACCGCTCCCTGAAAATCTTTCAGAATTATCCAAACTCGTGATAAGTCAAAACGCTGATGTGGGTTTTGCGATAGACCCAGATGCTGATAGACTTGCNGTAGTAGATGAAAGTGGAAAACCTCTTGGCGAGGAGTATACTATAGTTCTCGCAGCTGATGGTTATATAGAGTCTATGAGATCAGAAGAAACGTTTGTCACAAATCTATCTACATCGTTAGCCTTAGATAAATTAGCTGATGCTAGTAATTGTTCCGTTGAACGCGCTGCTGTTGGTGAGATAAATGTTGTAAATAAAATGAATGATATTGGATCAAAATTTGGTGGAGAAGGTAATGGCGGAGTCATTCTTAGAGAGTGTCACCTAGGTCGGGACTCTCTAGTAGCAGCTACAATGGTTTTGAACCGGATGTCGCAATCCTCAGAAACTCTAGGCTCGATTTATAATACATTGCCCCAGTATAAAATAGTTAAGGATAAAGTGAGTATTGAGGGCNTAGATAAAGAACAACTCTTAAATAAAGTAAGTAACCTTTTTTCTGATACAGAAAAAAATACGATTGATGGATTAAAATTTATATGGGACAACAAGTGGGTTCATCTTAGAAGCTCAAACACTGAACCAATAATGAGGATATATGCTGAAGGACCNTCAGAGAAAGAGGCGGAAGATTTAATATTTAAAGTTAAAAGTCTTTTATGATTGAATCTGTGTCAACTTACATTGATCATACAAACCTCAGTCAAACTGCATCTAAATCAGATATAGAAAATTTATGTGAAGAGGCTGTTGATAATNATTTTGCTTCTGTATGTGTAAATCCAGTATTTGTCCCACTAGCATCAGAAATATTAAATAGCAAAAACCCAAAAGTATGTACGGTTGTGGGATTTCCTTTAGGTGCTGATTCCCNGGAAATGAAATTTGCAGAATCAAGATATTTAACTCATCAAGGAGCTGAAGAGTTAGATATGGTCATCAATATTTCTGCTCTTAAAGAAGGAGACACTAGATTTATACAGTCTGAAATAGAAAAGGTAGTTGATGCTGCAGACGGGAACTGTGTAAAAATAATTATAGAAACTTGTCTTTTGACTGATGAAGAAAAAAAAATAGTCTCAGAACTTGCTGTAAATGCTGGTGCTGATTTTATCAAGACATCTACAGGTTTTTCATTTTNGGGTGCAACAGAAGAGGATATTAAACTAATTCGTAAAANGGTTGGCTCTGATATGGGCATAAAAGCAAGTGGNGGCATTAAAACCCTAACAGATTTAAAAATATTAGTAAAAGCTGGAGCAAATCGTATTGGTACCAGTAATGCGATTTCTATAATAAATGAATGATTCCTTAACAATCAAAAAAGGATTAGAGCTTGAGCTAAAGATTGAATCGTTGGCGTATGGAGGAATGGGCCTGGCTAAAATTGATAATTTTGTTATTTTTGTAAAAAATGCTATNCCGGGTCAGNTTGTTAAAGCTTTTATATATAAAAAGAAAAAAGGATATGCTGAGGCAAGGGTAACCANNGTTATTAAAGAGTCTCCAAATGCTATAGAGGTCAAATGCAACCACTATTGGATCTGTAGCAAGCTCCAGAGCTTATCTTATAAAGAACAATTAAAAGAAAAAGAAAAACAAGTAGAAGAAGTATTTCAAAGGCTTGGTGGTTTTGTTGATTTTAAACTAAATGAAATAAAAGGCGCTGATCCCGTATATAATTATCGAAATAAAATGGAGTTTACTTTTTCTCCTAATCGTTGGGTGCTTGAGTCAGAGCCAAAAGGCGTAGACAGCTCTTTTGCCTTGGGCCTACATATTCCTGGAAGATTTGATAAGATTCTTAATATAGATGAATGTCATATCCAGCCTGAAATCGGGAATAAAATTTTATCTGTCGCACAAGAAATATGTTTAAAACATCCAGATCTAAAACCATATAATCCAAAAACCAATGTGGGTTTTTTGCGATATCTAATGCTCAGGTTTGGGGTAAACACTGATCAGCTAATGGTAAATATTGTAACAGCATACGATGACATAAATAAACTATCGCCATTAATTGATAGATTGTTAGAGGAAATTTCGGGAATAACATCAATGGTTAATAATGTAAACACGCGTAAGGCGGATGTGGCCTATGGGGAGTTTGAGAATCTGATTTATGGAAATCCATATATTGAAGAAAGAATCGGAGAGTTAACATTTGAAATTTCTGCCAACTCATTTTTCCAGACGAATACATACCAGGGTGAGACACTATATAATGAGGTTGTGAAGGCAGCAGGCCTAACGGGGAAAGAGGTTGTATATGATCTCTATTGTGGAACCGGAAGTATTGCCCTATACTTATCAAAAAATGCGAATGTGGTATATGGGTTTGAGGTCATAAGGTCATCTTTAGAGAATGCAGAAAAAAATGCTGTGATCAATAATATTGATAATGTTCATTTTTTAAAAGCAAACCTGGATACTTTTTTTAAAACCGGACAATTACCGAGAAAGGTACCAAAGCCGGATGTGGTTATCGTTGATCCTCCACGTGCAGGGATGCATCCAGATATGTCAGGCTATTTGCACAAATTAAAAGCCAAGAAAATTATTTATGTTTCCTGCAATCCGACTACCCAGGCTCGAGATGCACAGGTCCTCACTGAGAATGGGTATAAAATTAAAAATACAGTAATGGTGGATATGTTTCCACATACTCCACATATTGAGACGGTTATGTTACTTTCGAAGTAGGGCCTTTGAAAACCTA
>PAVC01000042.1 GCA_002713885.1 Fidelibacterota bacterium | reverse complement strand
G
Source organism: Fidelibacterota bacterium (assembly GCA_002713885.1). Taxonomy (GTDB): domain Bacteria; phylum Fidelibacterota; class Marinisomatia; order Marinisomatales; family UBA1611; genus TMED80. The sequence continues at coordinate 12,852 of PAVC01000042.1, read as the reverse complement.
CCGTTCAGAAAATAAAGTGAGGAGATGTCAATGTATTCATCTGTAGAAGATTTTATGGCAATGGTTGAGCATAAAAACCCCAATGAGCCTGAGTTTCATCAGGCTGTGCATGAGGTAGTCGAGTCTTTATGGAGTTTTTTGCAGGAGAATCAAGATTATATTTATTCTGGAGTTATGCAGAGAGTTGTTGAACCAGAAAGGGTCATTATGTTTAGAGTCCCCTGGCGAAATGATAAGGGAGATGCCGAAGTAAACCGTGGATACAGAATCGAGTTCAACTCTGCCTTAGGTCCCTATAAAGGGGGCCTAAGATTCCATCCCTCTGTAAACCTCAGTATACTCAAATTTTTAGGTTTTGAGCAGGTCTTTAAAAACAGTCTTACAACTTTGCCCATGGGTGGAGGAAAAGGTGGTTCTGATTTTGATCCAAAAGGAAAATCAGATAATGAAGTTATGAGTTTTTGCCAGAGTTTTATGATTGAGTTATCTAGACATATCGGACCTGATACGGATGTTCCTGCTGGAGATATAGGCGTAGGCGGTCGTGAGATTGGTTACATGTTCGGTCAGTACAAAAGGGTTAGAAATGAATTCACAGGAGTATTGACTGGTAAAGGACTAAACTGGGGGGGCTCATTAATTCGTCCTGAGGCTACTGGGTATGGATGTGTTTATTTTGTTGATGAGATGTTAAAACATACTAATAATAGTCTCGATGGGAAATGTGTTGCTGTCTCTGGCTCAGGGAATGTTGCTCAGTATGCAACCGAGAAGGCAACTCATTTTGGCGGGAAGGTTGTCACCTTGTCTGATTCTTCTGGATTTATATATGATCCGGAAGGGATAGATGAAGAGAAACTAAAGTGGGTCATTGATTTGAAGAACAACAAAAGAGGTAGGATCAAAGAGTACGCAGATAATTTTGGTTGTGAATACTTTGATGGTAAGCGCCCTTGGGGTATTAAGTGCGATGTTGCTCTTCCATGTGCGACTCAAAATGAGATAAATGAGTCTGATGCAAATGAATTAGTAAAAAATGGTGTAGTTGCTGTCAGTGAAGGGGCAAACATGCCATCGGATCCTGAAGCGATCAACATATTCCAAAGTTCTAAAGTTCTTTTTGGTCCGGGTAAGGCTGCGAATGCAGGCGGCGTTGCAGTATCAGGATTAGAAATGAGTCAGAACAGTATGAGGATTAATTGGGAGAGAGATGAGGTAGATAAAAAATTATTTAATATTATGCAAAGCATACACTCCTCATGTGTTGAGCATGGAAGTGGGGTCAAGGCCGTTGATTATGTTAAAGGAGCTAATATCGCTGGATTTATTAAGGTTGCTGATGCAATGATCGACCAGGGTGTAGTATAGTAATTATATACCAGTTGAATCTTTTTCATCCATTTTAACTTTATCCTCAGACTTTGGTATTATTATTTTACCATTTCCTGAAAGCCCATCAATAACTGTTTTAAATGGATAGTTGAACTGATACCAATCTATAAATTCCCCCTTTTCTTTTGACTTGTATTGATTAAGCCAGGAGTCATTAATAAAGTCATTTTTATTTTTATTATCAATAGTAAGATAGCCAATATGTAGACTGGTTAAATTTTGAAAAAAGTGACTGCCAAACGATGGGTCTACTGGAAAATTTTTATGCCCAATCTCAATAATGATTTTTGCATGAGATATTTGTTGCCAGTTTATAGGTACACCTAGCCATGGATCTGCAGATCCCCAGCGGCCAGGACCAGCAAGTATATATGGATTTGATTTACCAATTTTCTTATTGAACGATTCAATCTCTTTAGCAATTTTATTTGACTGAGAAGGATCATATTTATTTGTCCGAAGATATAATAAGTTTTTAATATTATCAGATTTCCCATTACCTAGGGTTATTTGACTTTCAGAAAATATTTCTTCTTTTTTTATTTTCTCAAATGATATTGTTTTTGTTGTAGTTAAAACCATAGGTTTTATTTGTAATAGATAAAATTCTGGGGCCTTATCATTATCTTTGAAAATATTGACGGCAAATTCAATTTCGACAGGACAGCCTAACGCTTTTTCACCTAGTGCTAACAATTCGTTTAGTATTTCACATAGAGGGATTATTTTCCATTCTAAAACTGGAGAAAAATTAACCACCCTTGTTCCCTTATAAGATAATGAGTTTCTTAAGATATTATCCTCTGAGGTTACTACACCACCAACCCATTTTAGTGCACCATCTGATTCAGAGCTTGATAGATTATTTAATTTTAAATCGTTATAAATATCATAATCATTATTATTTAGATCAAGAGAGTAAAAATTAGACTGAGAATTTGCTAAGGTTGCTTTGATTGTAGAAAATTGCGGTTTAATTGCAGGGTATTTTGGGGATATGCCAAGGCATTTACCTCCATCAACTATTGTTTTCCCAAAACCAAGAGCTAAATAAGCGACACCTTCATCACGCTCCATATATGAAACAGGATAAAAGTTAATACTCTTTAATACCCCGCTAAATGTAGGATAAAATCTACCGCTTGAATATTCTTGACCAGCAATTTCCATGATCATAACGGCCATTTTTTCCTCTTCTGTCCTATGAACAGTATGTGAAAAATGTGATTTTGATTCATTATAAAAGATTGATGCGAACACCAGTTTTATTGCTTTTTTTAGTTCGCTAATACGATCCTTAAAAATTTTCTGATTATTAGCTAGCATAAAAGTTGAGTATGCGCCTGATAGTGGCTGATATTGCGAATCTTCTAAAAGGCTTGATGATCTTATGGCTATGGGGTAACGACATTCTTTTAAAAATGATTCAAGCTTTAAAATCAGATCCATAGATAGCCTGCTACCTAAAAATAATGTCACTATTTTTTTATTCTGTTTTGCTTTTAATGCGTCGTCCCATAATCTATTATCTTTCATAAATCGGTCAAATTCGTCAGTCCCAATTATTGCTGTTTTTGGGATTTTTACTTTCACATTTGAAAACTTGTTATCAATACCAGATTGTTTTAACATATCTTTAGCAAATGCTAGCCCTCTGGCTTTACCCCCTAATGATCCTCCACACATTCTATAAAATCTCGATCTTCTATTGTTGGCAGATGAGTAGTCTCCCACTTCACCAAATCTTAATTGTGTATTTGGAGAGTTTATTTGTTCGATTATTGCATCTCTGATTTGTTCTTTTTCATCGAACTGGTCCACATTGATTTTCCGCAATTTTGTTGCTAGGTCAAACTCAGATCTGGCTGCTAGCCAGTTAGAAAAGTGGTTACTTTTCCCATGGTATACAATTGATTCTATTGGGACAGTTTCAACTCCTCTTATTAGTTCTTCTATATTTGTTGCCTTTATAATTTCTTTTCCTTTAAAGTTCTTGAATATNAAATCGCCAAAACCAAAATTAAAGATCATAAAGTTTCTTAGNTCTTTAAGTAGTGTATTCGAATTTTTGTGTAAAAAATCTGCNCCTATAGTCTTTGCTAAATNTTGATTAGATTTATCAGTAGACTGTAAAATAATAGGCATTGCAGGATGTTTATCTCGTATCTCCTTTGCAAATTTCATACCTGCATGGGCATCCTTTTTCCCTTCATTCAGAAATTTTACATCAGAAATAACACCAATAATATTGTCACCATATTTTTCAGAAAATTTCTTTGCTGTTTCATAGTTTGGCGTAAGCAATACTTTTAATCTTCCTCTCAGGTGTAATGATTTGTGTGTTGAATTAAGAGTTTTATTCATTAAGTTTTTNGTTAGGAATATTATTTCTCTATAGATCAATGGTAAAAGTATAGAATACATTCTAGGCGAGTCTTCAATCAATATTATTGCGCGNACATTACCTTTAATAATATCTTTTTCGGCGTTTTTTCTATCTTCAACATATTTGATAATAGCGGGAAAGACCGAGGCATCTCCTGACCAGATAAAAACACGGTCTATTGAACTTGGAGATATTTTTTGTGAAAGTTGTTTAATCTCTGTTTCATCAAATGCTAATAAAATAACNGGCATATTAGGATAAAGTTTTTTTATCGTTTTTCCTAAAGAGATTGGATCTGTATCTTCGATCCTTAGCATCACGATCACTAGATCAAAATTATNTTTAGATAAATATGCCATTGAATTAGNAGCTGTAGACGAACGAGTTACTCTTGGGGCATAATTAAAATTCATTCCTATGTATTCTGTCATAATTTGTTCAGTTAATCCTCCATCTTCTTCAAGTATAAAAGCATCATATGGGCTAGCAACTAATAATATTTCATGAACGCGATGAGACATGAGTTCATGAAAAGTATTATTATTTTTTATTATGAACGGATCAGATTTCATTATATTGAATTAATTTGTAATCTTGTTAGAGCAAATAAAATGCCCTTAAGCATTGTTTTATAATAAATCATTTGGGTAATATTATGTTAACTGTTTTCTTTATACTCTATTTTTTTGCGCNNCGCACACAATAAATCAAAGAATAAAGCAAATTAATTACAATGAAAATTATTAATATTATAGATGCTTAGATCAATCAAAACATTTGATCTAAGAGGCCANACAATACTAATGAGGTTGGATTTGAATGTGCCTCTATCAGGTGAAAATATTGAAGATGATTTTAGAATAAAATCTTGTCTNCCAACGATTACTTATTGTCTTAGTGAGGGAGCATCAATAGTTATTATGTCACACCTAGGAAGNCCAGGNGGTAAAAAGACTAAACAACNCAGTCTTATNCCTATCGGTGAATCAATTGCATCTATGTTAGAGTGTCCTATAAAATTTTCAGAAGATTGTATNTCTCGAGATGCTATTGACACATCGTTATCCTTAAAACCGGGAGAGATACATCTTCTGGAAAACTTAAGGTTTTATAAAGAAGAAGAAGAGAACGATGCTGAGTTTTCTAATCGACTATCAAGGCATGGAAAACTATATATCAATGATGCTTTTGGGACNGCTCACAGGAAACACGCATCGAATGTTGGTGTTGTTAATTATTTTAAAAATTATGGTATCGGATTTTTAATTGAAAAAGAGATACAATATCTAAAAGAAATATTAAATAAGCCTAAAAGGCCGTTAGTATTAATACTTGGNGGGGCAAAAGTATCCACAAAGATTGAATTAATTAATAGGTATATNCATCAGGCTGATAAAATTATAATTGGCGGAGGGATGGCGTTCACTTTTTTTAAAGCTATGGGATACAATATAGGGAAATCTCTATTAGAGNCNAGTATGGTAGAAAAAGCTAGGTCAATAATAGATCTGGCGCGACTAAGTGGAAAAGATTTAATGCTTCCTGTGGATGTGATATGTTCGAAAAATATGGACGAAGCTCCTTTGCAAAGTGCAGTAAATATTAGAGAAATACCTNATAATTTAATGGGNCTGGATATTGGACCAAGATCTATCAAAAAATTCAATGAAGTTTTGGACTCTGCTTTTACTGTTATTTGGAATGGACCCATGGGTGTATTTGAAAAAAGTAGTTTTTCTAATGGGACCAGATTAATTGCTGATAATCTTGGGAGAATTGTAGAAAGTGGCACGACGGTAATTGCAGGAGGNGGAGACACCTCAGCTGCATTAAAATATTTTAATATAATGGAAAAATTAACNCACGTTTCAACAGGNGGAGGTGCATCATTAGAATTAATGTCAGGAAAAAGCCTTAAAGCTATAGAAAAGTTGGAGGTGTAATAGCTATGCTAAAACCCATAGTAGCAGGTAACTGGAAAATGAATAAAACTCCCCGAGAGGGTAAAACTTTCATTATTGANGTAGNAAGCAGTCTTCCAATAATTAATAATGTTAATATTATTTTTTGTCCGCCATTCACCGGTTTATACAATATTGATATCTCTCCGCCATATTACTTAGGCGCTCAGAATTGTTTTTATAAAGATCAAGGCGCATATACTGGTGAAATATCAACAGAGATGCTTTTAGAGTGTAATGTTGAATATGTTATTATAGGTCACTCAGAAAGGAGGCACATTTTTCATGAGAATAATGAATTGATTGGTAAAAAAATGTCTAGAGTAATCAATGCTGGGATGAAGCCTATTCTTTGTATTGGTGAAACCATAGATGAAATGAATAATGGAAAAACTTATGATATTATTGAAGAGCAAATAATAAAAGGTTTAACTAATGTTAAATCAATAGATAAAATTCTTATTGCATATGAACCTGTCTGGGCAATTGGTACTGGATTGACAGCAACCGTTGAAAAAATTAATGAAATGCATACATTTATTAGAAAAATACTATCTCGCTTATATACTAATAATATTAGTGATAAAACTCCAATTCTCTATGGTGGATCAGTTAATTCAGACAATGCAAATGAACTAATTTCAATAGATGGGGTTAATGGATTTCTTATTGGCGGCGCAAGCTTAGATGTTATTAAATTCACAGATGTCGTTAAAATAGTTAACGAACAATAAATAATTGAGGTAAATATGATTGTATTTTTAATTGTTATGCATACTATTGTTAGTATTTTGTTGATTTCAGTTGTTCTTATGCAGGCTAGCCAAGGTGGTGGACTTTCGGGTACTTTTGGTGGTCAGGCTGCTAGTAGTATCCTTGGCGGTCAAAGTGCTGGTAATGTATTAAGCAAAATTACAACTTGGCTGGCTATAATATTTATTGGCCTAGCTATTTTCATTAGTATACTAAGCGGGCCGACTACAGAGTTAAACTCATCATTGGTAAAGAAAGCTTCCGAAAATAATCCTATTCAGCAGCAGCCTCAGAATTTGATTCCTGATCAAGAAGAGTCAGTACTTGATCTAGGGGAATAATTATTTTTCCACATCGGAGAAGTTAATAGGTAGAGTATAGGGTTTTTAATTCACCTATGTTGCAATGTTATGATAGAGATCTATAATAGATTTTATGCCGAAGTGGTGGAACTGGTAGACACGCGGGCTTGAGGGGTCCGTGAGGGAAACCTCGTGCCGGTTCGAGTCCGGCCTTCGGCACATTATTTATGTATAATTAAACTAATATTTGTATTATCAGAAATTTGTAATTCACATCAAATAGCTATAAAATTAGAAAATATATTTTATTCTGTTCACCTTTGCCCTTTTGGTTTCAACAGAGTAGATTTCAAATCTAACCTGCACGGTATCAGGAATGAAAAAAACTAAAAACATTATATTATGTACATTTTTGATGTGTTCAGCTCTATTAGCGCAGAATACAACGATCCTTTTTCTTAGAGATGGATCTATCATCCAAGGTACCATTACTCATGAGAAGCCGAATAAGATTTTTTTAAAAACGGATATGGGATTTGTCCAAATAAAGCCAGAGGATATTATTGGAAGAGAAGATTTAGCAAAAAAGGGTGACCTTACCTATATGTCGGACCAAATAGAATTTGTTAGAAGACATGTAGAGAATCTTACTGGAAAAACTGTTTCCTGGAAAGATTCTCTACAAAATAATATTAATAATTTATATCAAATCTATAAAGGAATTGAAATCTTACAACAAGAGTTTGAGGCTGATCTATTACGTTTGCATACCAAAGATCAGGAAAAATCTAAACAACTTTTAGAGGTTACACATGATATTGTAGAACACGAGGTTGATATATCTTTGAATAGACAAAATATCGGAATGGTTGGAGATACGATAAGCCAAATCAATAATGGTTTGGCAATTGCAGAAGATAATCTAGCCAAAAATATAAATCAGACATATGTATTGTCTGGCTCAACCGCAAATATCATGGATGATGTCAATGATGTGTCGACAGAAATTACAAATAATAAGAGTCAGATAGATATTATGTCAGGCTCAGTCGCAAACCTGTATAGAGAGGTACAAAGGGTTGAAAAATCTTTTGATTATATTAATAGATCAATAAAAGAGAATAGAGGGTCGATTGGTTTAAACCAAGAATCTATTAACTCAAATCATAGTGCGATAATAGAATTAGGGAATTCCATGGATAAAAAATTAAATGCACTGCATGATTCGCTTAGAGTGTCGCAGGGTGAACTAATAAGTACTATGGAATTATTATGGAAACAAAATAAAAAGGCGGTTAATGAAGTGACGGATACCTTTAATGATAGTCTGTATAGTGTAAACCGTGATATGAAAAAAATTAGCACCAAGACAACAGACTTAGGCAGCGACCTTGAGCTTTATATAAGTCAATTAAAAGAATCAGTAGATGACATAAATAAAGCAATAGCGGTAATTAACGGTAATATTGCTGGCCTAGAAAGAAATATCAATGGTGTAAGTACAAAACTTGAGACACTATCTACTCAAGTATCAAAAATCAAAAAGTAATAACGAATATTTTGTTACACATATTTTTTGATCTAATGCATAATTATTATGAAATATTTTAATAATAAAATGGTGAGACTTAGTACAGCATGAGAAGAGCTTTAATATTGTTGAATATAACATTTATTATTAGTTCCTTTTTATTTTGTCAAGATCTAGAAGACCTTCTTAATCAGGCTAACACTAAATTGAAAATTGGAGAATTGAAATCAGCTGAATCTTTGTTACAACAGGCACTTGATATTGATCCTTCTTTCGCACCAGCCCATGTTGGATTTTCAAAATTATGGATCAGAAGAGGAGATATAGTTAAAGCAAACGAATATGCGACAATGGCTGTTCGTATTGATGAAGATTTTAGATCATGGTGGGATGGTCTAAATGAAATTAGAAGTAGAATACAAAAGGGTAGGATGAGTGTTCAGAAAGGAAAGTATGATACTGCGATGCAGGAATATCAAACCATAGTTGAAAAATACCCATATTTTCCAGAAGTACAGTACTATATGGGTCTAACAAAGTTTAGACAAAAAGATTTTGAAGGAGCCGCTTTCTATTTTAATGAAGCATTAAACTTATATCCTGATCATCAAAAATCNCNAAAAGGATTAAACAATGTCAAAANACGGTTACGGAAATAAAGTATNAAAGAGGAGAAAATGAGAACATATTTAATATTATTATTTGNAANTANTATTGCTAATTCCTTTTTNTTNTGTCAAGATCCTGANNNGCTACTTGCTGAAGCTAATAGCAAAATGAAAATTGGAGAATTAAAATCAGCNGATTCTTTATTAAATGAGTCACTTAAAATAGATCCTTCTTTTGCGCCGGCACATGTNGGATTTTCAGAGTTATGGCTTNGNAAAGGNGANNTAGTTAANGCAAATGANTCTGCNACNAAAGCTGTTCAAATGGATGAAGATTTTAGATCGTGGTGGAATGGTCTGAATGATATTAGAAATAGAATTCAGAACGGTAAACGGAATGTTCAGCAAGGTCAATTTGATAGTGCAATTCAGGAATATGAAGCNATAACCGAAAAATATCCATATTTTCCAGAGGCACAGTTTTATATGGGCTTAACAAAGTTTAGACAAAAAGATATTGAAGGAGCTGCTTTCTATTTTAGTGAAGCACTAAAGATATATCCTGGACATCAAAAAGCAAGAAAAGGCTTAAACAATGTCACAAAACAGTTATTAAATAATGGGAATAAAGCTTATAAAAGAGGTGACCTTGAAAAAGCTACGCAGTACTATCTAAAAGCAGTAAAGTTTGATGAACAATTTTACTTAGCATTTTATCAACTTGGTGTGCTGGAAAAAAAGATGGGTAATTCTGACTTGGCAATATCCTATTTTAACAAAGCGATTGAAATTAAACCAGATTTTCATAAAGCTTGGTTCACATTAGGCACATCTTATGAAGCTGATAATAATTTAGACTCTGCAATTGTGAAATATAATAAGGCTATTGAGCTCAACCCTNGATACACAAAAGCATACAATAACCTAGGGAATATATATACTGTAAAAGAGGATTATGATTCAGCGAAGGATGTTTTATTAACAGCCATTCAGATTGACCCAGCATATGCTGATGCATACCTGAGACTTGGTGTGGTATTCAGCGAACAAGAACTTTTTATTGAGGCCTCANAGCAGTTTAAAAAAGCAACTGAATATAATGAAAAAAACTATGATGCATGGTTTCGTTATGCTTCATCGCTAAACTCAATAAAACAATATGAAGATGCTTCTTTTGCAGCTCAAAAGTGCATAGATGTTAAAATGAAATTTGGTGGAGGATGGTATGAAAAAGGTGTCGCAGAGCATGGAAAGGGTAATAAAACAAGAGCCCTAAAATATTTTGATGAGGCAAATAAATATAGAGATTGGAGAAAATTAGCTCAAAGGAAAATTGATGAAATAAATAATCCCACCAAATATGAGAAATAAGTTTGAATAAAAGCATTCCAATAAAAGGTGTGATTTTTGATCTTGATAACACCCTATTAGATTTTATGAAAATGAAGGAGGTTGCTGTAAAATCAGCAATTAGAGGTATGATTGAGGCAGGCCTTGAAATTGATGAGATAGAATCATTTAAAGATATAATTTCAATCTATGAAGAATTTGGTTGGGAGAACCAAAAGGTATTTGATGTTTTTCTAACTAAATCAATAGGATACGTAGACAATAAGTTTCTTGCAGCAGGCATTGTTGCTTACAGAAGGGCAAGAGAAGCAAATCTACTTGCATATCCAAATGTTAATCGTACTCTAGTTAATCTAACAAAGTTAGGTATTAAATTAGCGGTAGTTTCCGATGCACCGAGCCGAGAAGCATGGATGAGAATATATTATTTAAATCTATATCATTTTTTTGATGCTGTTATTACTTTTGATGATAGTGGCGAAAGAAAACCATCTTCAACACCATTCGAAATGGCGCTTAAGAAACTAAAGTTAAAACCTCAAGATAGTTTAATGATAGGTGATTGGCCTGATAGAGATGTTGTAGGTGCAAAACAAATAGGAATGAGGACTGCTTTTGCAGTATATGGCGATACATTTGGAACCAAATATTCAGGCGCTGACTGGGATATTCAAGATATTTCTGAAATAATTACTATTATAAAACAAATAAATAATATTGTCTGAATTATATATTGGAACAGATCTAGTTGATATTGACAGAATTAAGATATCAATAGAAAAATACCAAATCAAATTTTTAAATAGAGTTTTTTCTACAGAAGAGCAAGAATATTGCCAGTCTAAATCAAACCCTGCAATTCATTATGCCGGTAGGTTTGCCGCGAAAGAAGCGGTAATAAAATCGATCAAATCTAGTGGTTTCGATCAACCTATTGATTTACGAAGCATTAGGATTATTAATAATGCAGATGGTTCACCATATGTGAATTTAGATCTAGAATATAATGGTTCAGTAAAAGTCTCAATATCGCATACTGAAACACATGCTATCGCATTTGCTCTATCTGAATTAAATCATTAATGAGAGTTCTCACGAAAAACCAATCGGTAGAGTTGGATAAAATTTCAATAGAAAATTATAGTGTTGGCCAATCTGTACTAATGGCCTCAGCAGCTGATAGTATTGTTAGTGGCGTAGAAAAGTATAGCTTATTAGTAAATAACAAACCTAGGATACTTATTCTTTGTGGCAAGGGCAATAATGGTGGTGATGCAATTTGTTCAGCAATCATTCTCTTTAAAAAGAAGTATGATTTACATGTGCATTTTATTATAGAAAAAAATGATATTATTGGAGAGTCCTCTAGATATCATGATCAGTATGCTGAACTATCTGGCTCTGTATCATATGGATTTGAATTTATACAGTATGATGGATTTGATTTATTAATTGATGGAATTATTGGAATCGGATTCAGGGATAATTTAAAAGAAAATTTGATCCCTTGGATTAACTGGATTAATCAATCAGATATGTATACTATATCAGTAGATATTCCATCCGGTCTTAATGCAAATAATGGGCTAGCATCGCCGATTTCAGTTATAGCAAACAGTACTATCACTTTTGGTTATAGTAAAATTGGATTATATCTAGCTGATGGTATGGATTATGCTGGAGAGATTAAAGTTGCGGATATAGGTTTCCCTAAGGCTGCATTAGATGACACAGGAGGGATTGAGTGTAATTTATTTAAATCTAGAGAAGTCAAAGAAATATTAGTTAAGGTCCCTTCAAATACTTATAAACAAGATAGAGGTAAGGTATTAATAATTGCAGGCAGTACTGGCATGACAGGGGCAGCTGTTTTATCTACCTATGGAGCATTAAGGTCTGGAGCCGGAGTCTCGGTCACTGTTTGCCCATCATCACTAAGCAATATTTATGAAAAATATATACTTGAGGGAATGACTATTTCTTGTGAGGATGATGGTAAAGGGTATTTAAGTATGCATAATTATGATAATATAATGGAAAAAGTTGAATGGGCTGATTCATTAGTGATTGGCCCTGGACTTGGCTTGAATGAGGAAACAATTAAGTTAGTAACAGAACTAATAAACACGATAAATAAGCCAATTGTTTTAGATGCGGATGGTCTTGCATGTTTTAATCAATTAACAGGCCCATTAGATAATCTTGTGATAACACCTCATCTAGGAGAATTTTCAAAAATACTAAATATGGAGAGAAAAAATATTATTAGTGATTTTATTCATACAGTAGAAGGTTTTATGAATACCTATCCAGGAGTCGCACTTATCAAACATGTCCCCGCGTGTGTCGCTTATGGCAGTCAATTGAGTCTTAACTCTACAGGAAACCCTGGTCTCGCTACTGCTGGTTCTGGGGATGTTTTAAGTGGCATGATTGCATCATTTATTTCTCAAAAGATGAATAATTATGATGCGTGCAGACTATCAAGTTATCTACATGGAAAGGCTGCTGATAATCTGATAAAAAATAGAGGGTATAGAGGTCTTATCGCCTCTGATTTACCTTTGGA
>PAVC01000041.1 GCA_002713885.1 Fidelibacterota bacterium | reverse complement strand
ATTAGGTGTTATAGAACTTACTACTGCACTACATTATATTTATAATACCCCAAAAGATAAGCTTATCTGGGATGTGGGTCATCAGGCTTATGCACACAAACTTTTAACTGGTCGTTTTGATGAGTTTCCAAGTATTAGGCAGTATGGTGGATTAAGCGGATTTCTTAAACGGAAAGAGAGTGTGTATGATGTTTTTGGTGCTGGGCATGCTTCTACTGCGATATCGGCAGCTCTTGGAGTCTCTGAAGCCAGGTTTCAAAACAAGGATAATTATCGTGTCGCTGCCATTATTGGTGACGGCGCAATGACTGGAGGATTAGCGTTTGAGGCCATTAATAATGCCGGACATCTTGGTAGACAGTTGACAGTAATCTTAAATGATAACGAGATGTCCATCAGTCCCAATGTTGGAGCAATAAGCAAGTACTTCACTAGATTAATTTCTAATCCTACATATAACAGACTTAAAACAGAAGCTTGGGAAATAACGAAAAAGCTGCCGCTTGCTAGAGGAACTATTCAGTCTTTCTTAAGTAGATTAGATAAAAGTATAAAAAATATTATTGTTCCTGGAATGCTTTTTGAAGAAATGGGATTTCGTTATTTTGGCCCAATAGATGGTCATGATTTAGATGAATTATTAATAACATTAGACACAATAAAAGACATTGATAGACCTGTTTTGCTTCATGTTATCACGAAAAAAGGGAAGGGTATGTCTGTAGCCGAGGATGATCCAGTAAAATATCATGGTGTTAAAGCAAATGGAAGTCTTAAAAAAGATAAAAATAAAATAGTAGTCCCTTCTTTTCAAGACGCTTTTGGTCATTTATCATGTGAGATAGCAGAGAACAGGAAAGATGTTGTTTGTATTACCGCAGCAATGCGTGAAGGGACTGGTTTAGTCCCCTACGCAAAAAAATTTGCAGATAGATATTATGATGTTGGTATTGCTGAGGGTCATGCTGTAACCTTTTCTGCAGGATTAGCAACCCAAGGAATTCGTCCTATTGTTGCAGTTTATTCTTCATTCTTGCAAAGAGCTTTTGATCATATTGTGCATGATGTATCGATTCAAGACTTGCCAGTGATATTTTGTATGGACAGAGCTGGTATAGCAGGTGAAGATGGACCAACTCACCATGGATCTTTAGATATTGCTTACTTCCGCTGTATACAGGGTATGGTTTTAGCTGCACCAAAAAATGGGAATGAGTTTAGGCATCTTCTCTACACTGCTCTTAATCATAGCGGTCCATTTGGCATAAGATATCCCAAATATAGTTCTGTAGAGTTTGACGAAAATGGTCAGGCAAAACTCTTGCCAATTGGATCTTGGGAAGTAGAAAAAAAGGGAAAAGATATAGTAATGCTTACTGTTGGGCCTATGGTATATAATGCTCTTGCTGTTGCATCAGATTTAGAAGAGGAAGGATTATCTTGTGAGGTAGTAAACTGTAGGTTTATAAAACCTATGGATAAAGCTTATTTAGAGTCNATTATTATNCGAGGATTTAATAAAGTACTCACAATTGAAGAAGGTGTGATTAATGGTGGTTTTGGAGATGGCGTATGNTCTTTCTTATTGGAAAATGGTTATAAAGGGGAAATGAAAAGAATTGGGNTACCAGATTCTTATGTAGANCATGGTAGTAGGGCNCAAATATTAAACGACTTATCATTAGATAATTCGGGGATAAAAAATANGGTNAAAAATCTAGTTGCCACTATTGAAAAGTTTTCAGAATAATTNTTTAGTATGCGTCAANCNGTTGATAATCACTTAGAATCTAGTTGGAACGATTCTATAAAAAATTCAAAATCTAGAGATGCNGATTTTGATACATTAAGTGGACATCGTGTGGACTTATGTTATTTTCCTAGTATAATTGATAATAACTATAAAAATAATTTGGGTTTTCCTGGTCAATATCCTTATACCCGAGGTATACACCCGAATTTGTATCGTGGAAAATTATGGACAATGCGTCAGTTTGCTGGATATGGTACTCCAGAAGAGACAAACAGAAGATTCAAGCTTTTACTAAATAAAGGGCAAACCGGACTATCCGTTGCATATGATATGCCAACCTTGATGGGATATGATCCTGGTCATTCTNTATCTATTGGAGAGGTTGGAAAGTGCGGTGTAAATGTTTTTCATATGGGNGATATGGAAACATTGTTTAAAGATATTGATCTGGGGAAGGTATCAGTTTCGCAAACAATAAATGGCCCAGCCATTATTCTATTAGCATTTTATATTGCAGTTGCAGAACAAAAAGGAGTGAGTGCTAGCAATTTAAAAGGCACATTGCAGAATGATATACTAAAGGAGTTTATTGCTCAAAAAGAGTGGATATTTCCTCCCAAACCTTCAATGAAGCTAATCACAGATATGTTAACCTATTGTACAGAAAAGATGCCGCTATATAATACGATTTCAGTAAGCGGATATCATATTAGAGAGGCAGGATCTACAGCGNTTCAAGAACTTGCGTTTACACTTGCTGATGGATTTACTTATTTAGAGCATGGTATCAGNGCAGGTTTGGATGTTGATAGTTTTGCNCCAAGAATATCATTCTTTTTTAATTCTCATTTAGATTTTTTTGAAGAAATAGCAAAATATCGTGCTGCCAGAAGGATATGGGCCAGAAGATTAAAAGAGAAATACGGAGCGAAAAATGAAAGATCAATGATGTTGAGATTTCATACTCAAACAGCAGGNTGTAGTCTAACCGCGCAACAGCCAGAGATAAATATAGCAAGAACTAGCTTTCAGGCTATGGCCGCTGTTTTAGGGGGGACACAAAGCTTACACACAAATTCTATGGANGAAACTATAGCCCTTCCATCTGAAAAGGCTGCTGAGATAGCATTAAGGACTCAACAGCTCATTGCATATGAAACAGGTGTGACTAATGTGGTTGATCCTTTAGGCGGATCTTGGTTTCTAGAAAACCTTACAGATGAAATGGAAGAAAAGACTGAAGAATATTTTTTAGAGATTGATGATTTAGGCGGTGTTATACCTGCAATCGAACAGGGATATCAGCAAAGAGAAATCTCTAAGTCTGCTTCTATTTATCAGGATAAAATTGATAACAATAAAAGGGTTGTTGTTGGTGTAAATAAGTTTATTAACGATGAAAAAGAAATTGATATACCAATCTTAGAGATAGATACTCGAGCGGAACAGAGTCAAATGGAAAAATTAGATCAATTAATAAAAAATAGAGATCAACAACAAGTGAAAAATTCTTTAAAACAAATAATAGAAACCTGTCAATCTGGGNATAATTTAATGCCCATTATAATTAATGCTGCCAAGTCATATTGCACGCTTGGGGAAATTGTTGATGCTATGAAAACTGAATTTGGTGAGTGGCAGGAAAACTCAGTGTTCTAGATAAAGAAAAAATTATATAAAAGAATAGGAAAATATTAATGGAAAGAAAAATTGTTCATGTGATTGGTACAGGTACNATTGGTGAACCACTTATTGGGTTGTTGTGCGACTATCAAGACCAATTAGGAGTAGATGAGATTACCTTTCATAAAAACTCTGCTTTAAAGCACGATAGATCAAAAGTTATTGANTTACTTCATCGTGGAGCGAGGTTAGCTGTTGATAAAGAGAAAATAAATCAATTCAAAAAACTTAAAATAGATTCTGATTTAGAGACTGAAGATGCTATTCAAAGAGCTACTGTCGTTATTGATTGCACTCCAAAAAGTATTGGTCATGATAATAAAGTAAAATATTATCAAAANTTTTCAGATTCTGTTAAAGGGTTTTTAGCGCAAGGAAGTGAGGATGGGTTTGGTAAAAAATATGCAAGAGGTATAAATGATAATATATTAACCTCAGATGATAAATTTATTCAAATAGTAAGTTGTAATACCCATAATATTTCGTGCATAACAAAAACGATAGCATTAAATAATGANGATAATCTAAAAAGTGGAAATTTTTTATGTATTAGACGAGCTAATGATTTAAGTCAGGAAGNTGGTTTTATCCCTNCTCCAAAAGTTGGTATACATGATGATGAAANGTATGGAACACACCATGCAAGAGACGCATCAGACTTATTTAGCACTCTTGGTTTAGACTTAAACTTATTCTCATCTGCAATGAAGGTTAATAGCCAATACATGCATATTCTTTGGTTTAGATTAATATTAAAAGAATCAATTCATATGGATGATCTAAAAAATAGATTAATAGAAAATCCATTAGTTGCTATGACAACAAAANATATGACTAGTNCAGTTTTTTCTTTTGGAAGGGACCACGGCCACTATGGAAGAATATTAAATCAGACAGTTATTGTAGAACAATCTTTACATATNCGGAATGGTAATGAAATTTCTGGATTTTGCTTCACACCACAAGANGGTAACTCGATCTTAAGTAGTATNGCAGCAACTGAATGGTTTCTTTATCCACATTCTTATGAAGACAAGATTCAGTGTCTATCTAATTTGTTTTTTAACATTATATAGAATTTTATACTATAATAAAGATTAGTAGTGAAGAATAATTATATACCAGANCCTAAAATGATTGATGATGGTATTATTGATAATATCTTTAGTCATTTTGATAAAGTTTTNAAGAATAAGAAAAATGACAAATTTTTATTATCATTATCCGGAGGAAGTGATTCAGTTCTATTATTATATATATTAATTAAATATTTAAAATTTNATAAGGAAAGAATAATTATTTGTCACGTGAATCATCATTTGCGTAATGANAGTGATATTGATGAAANTTTTGTGTCTATACTTGGAAGTAAATTAAATATTGAAACACACATAAGGCATTTAAATCCTAAAATGATACCAAGNGGAGATAGTGTTGAATCTTGGGCTCGTAATGGTAGATATGATTTGTTAGAAAATATTAAGATCGAGACTGAAGCAGATTGGATAATAACAGCACATCATGCGAATGACCAAGCCGAGACTATTTTAATGAATATTTCCGAAAAGACGGGGTTATTTGGATTAGGAGGAATGAAAGAGATAAATAATAATATTATTAGACCTTTATTACCATTCTCTAAAGCTTATTTGATGAATATAGTGAAAAAGTATTCTATTCCATATATGGAGGATTCAACCAATAGCAATAATAATCATAAGCGTAATTTTATAAGAAATATTGTTATCGCACCGTGGCTTGCCAAAGATGNTGATTTAATTGAAGCCATAATAAAAACAGCCAATAATTTCCAGGATTGGCAAAATAGTATGTTGTATTTTGTTAATGATTTTATTACAAAGAATGTAATCTCAAATATAAACGGTNATTTCTTTATTGAAAAAAATGAATTGAAAAAATTACCTGTTTTAGCAAGANTTTGTGTTTTTCAGGTATTAACAAATTCTATTGGCCTACTACGTAAATCTGATATTGAAAATATAAAAAGATTCTTCCAAAAAGATATTATTGGAAATATTTGTAGTGCAAAAAATGACTATGTATTACTCAATGATCGTAAGTACGTAATTGTAAAAAAGAAAGAGCNAAAAGAAACAAGCCAGCTAGAATTGAAAATTGGAGAAAAATGCAATTTCGGTGGCTATAATTACAAAATGAATAATTGTGTTGATAACATATTTTTTTCTGAAGATCCTAATGATGAGTTACTTGATCTCAGTGTGATAGAAAATAAAAAATTATTACTAAGGCTTTGGCAGCCAGGCGATAAGTTTAGGCCACTTGGGATGAATGGAAATCAGAAAATAAGTGATTTTTTGATTAATAATAAGGTCAATATATTNGANAAAGATCANCAGNCNGTNCTTACTGCTGATGNNCAAATTATTTGGGTTTGTGGCTATAGNATTGATGATTCAGTAAGAATAAGTGNNAGNACGAAAAATATTATTAGAATTAAAAGAAANTANAATAGAGTATAATGACGAAATTAAATACNNAATTAAGTATGTATCTTTCAAAAGATGATATAAATAATAGATTAAAAGAGATGGCTAATCAATTATCAGAAAAATATTGTGATGAATGCCCTGTAATTATTGGAATTTTAAATGGAAGCTTTGTGTTTATGGCAGATCTAATAAGAAAGATAGATTTTGAATGTGAAATTGATTTTATNAAAGTAAATAGTTATGTTGGTAAAGAGACATCAGGTAAAGTGCAATTAGAAAAAGATATTACCATAAATATNGAAGATAGAAGAGTGATTATAGTTGAAGATATCATTGACTCAGGATTGACAATGGATTATTTACATAAACATATTTCTGCTTATAACCCTAAGGATATAACTATTGTAACACTTATATCAAAAAATAATAGCTATACACTAAATTTTAATATAGATATTGTAGGGTTTAAAATTACTTCAGAATTTGTTGTAGGATATGGGCTGGACTTAGACCAGAGATTCAGGCAATTAGATTCGTTATATACGCTAGAGCCAAACATATTGGCATAAAGGATAATCATGGATAATAGAAAGAAATCTTCAGATAACAAAAATAGTAAGAATGATAATAAACAAGATTTTCAATGGAAAAGAGCTGGAAAGACTAGTTTTATCTGGATNGTTATCATATTAGTAACTGTTTATTTTTCAAGTNTCTTATCTGAAAGTAGAAATAATGAAGTTGAAATAGATTATACAGAGTATAAACATTATTTAAATGATGGTCTGATACAAAAAGCTGTTATTATTAATAAAACATTCCATGGTGAGTTTAAGTCGCCGCAAACCATAGATACACCATTAGGCGTTAGAGATGATATNGAAAAATTTANACTAACAATTCCATTTATTGATAGAGAAGTAACAGAAAAGTGGGATTCTGCCGGACTAGATTATAGTTTCCAAGAAAAAAGTATAGACTGGACGGGATATTTCTTAAACATGCTACCATGGATATTGCTTATAGGTTTTTGGTTTTTTATGCTCAGGCGTATGCAAGGTGGTGCAGGTGGAATGGGTGGTATTTTCAAATTTGGAAAAAGCAGAGCTTCTCTATGGACATCTGATCAACCAAGGGTCACATTTAATGATGTGGCAGGTTGTGATGAAGCAAAAGAAGAATTAAGTGAGGTCATTGATTATCTAAAAAGTCCAAAAAGATTTCAAAAATTAGGCGCAAAAGTTCCTAAGGGAGCCTTGTTAGTTGGGCAGCCTGGGACAGGTAAAACCTTATTGGCAAGAGCAATTGCCGGCGAGGCTGGTGTACCATTCTATAGTCTTAGTGGTGCCGATTTTGTAGAAATGTTTGTCGGCGTAGGGGCATCAAGAGTTAGAGACTTATTTGAACAAGCAAAAAAAAGTACTCCTTGTATAATATTTATTGATGAATTAGATGCTGTTGGNAGGCAAAGAGGTGCTGGTATAGGAGGTGGCCATGATGAAAGAGAACAAACTCTAAATGCTTTGTTAGTAGAAATGGATGGGTTTGATAATAATCATAATATTATTGTAATAGCAGCTACAAATAGACCAGATGTGNTAGATGCTGCTCTGCTAAGACCGGGTAGGTTNGATCGTCAGATAATTGTTGATGTCCCAGATATTAAAGGAAGGCTTGGTATATTAAAAGTTCATANAAAAAAAGTTGTCATTAATAAAAGAAAAGTTGATCTAAAATCTGTGGCCAAAGGGACCCCAGGCATGGTTGGCGCAGATTTAGCTAATATTGTAAATGAGGCAGCATTACTTGCAGCTAGGAATAAAAAACGATCTATAGATATGGATGACTTTGAGGAGGCAAAAGATAAGGTAATGATGGGGGTTCAAAGAAAAAGTATGGTACTTACAGATGAGGATAAAGAGACCACAGCCTATCATGAAGCAGGACACGCTATAGTGGCAATTAAAACTGAAGGAGCTGATCCGGTACATAAAGTAACTATTATCCCTAGAGGTAGAGCACTAGGGGTTACTATGCAACTGCCAATGGATGATAAACATGGGTACTCAAAACCATTCGTTGAAGGAAGATTAGCTATTTTAATGGGAGGTCGGGCAGCAGAGATGCTTATTTTTGATAAAATGACAACAGGNGCNGGAAATGATATNGAACANGCGACTNAAATAGCAAGGAAGATGGTTACCGAATGGGGTATGAGTGATTTACTTGGCCCTATGACTTTTGGAAAGAAAAATGAAGAGATCTTTCTTGGTAGAGAGATTCAGTCTCATAGAGACTATAGTGAGGANACAGCCAGAATGATTGATGAAGAAATATCAAAAATTATACGAACTGCTCAACGAATTTCAGAAAANATTCTCAATGACAATAAAGATCTTTTGCATANCATGGCAAAATCATTATTGAANTTTGAGACAATAGATGCTAAAGATATAAAGAAAATNCTTGATGGTAAAAAAATTATTAGAAGGTCANATAGAAAAAATTTGAAAAANGGAAGAACAAAATTAAAAGTCAAGACATCTANAGAGAAATCTAAACCATTAAAATCAAATGGTCGATTATAGATCTCAATTGAATANTATATAANATTAAAAAAAATCATTAGAGGTTTATATAAATATAAATCATTTTAAAGAGTGGNTAANTCATAGTCCNAATGTATTGATTATGGGTATACTCAATGTNACACCAGACTCATTTAGTGATGGAGGCAAATATGTTGATGCCAAAATTGCCATNGATCATGCTCTAGAAATGATAGATAATGGAGCTGATATTATTGACATTGGGGGTGAGTCAACAAGGCCAGGATCAGAACCTGTTTCTAAAAATGATGAATGTAATAGGATCATACCTGTTATTGAATCGATTAAAAAAAACAATAGTGAGATTTTAATCTCAGTTGATACTTATAAATCATATGTTGCAAAAAGGGCTGTTGATGCTGGTGCAGATTTAGTTAATGATATAAGCGGTTTAACATTTGATCCAAATATGTTATCATATTTATCAGGAAAAGGTATCCCAGTAATTCTTATGCATATAAATGGAAGACCAAAGACTATGCAAAATAATCCTGTATATGATGATTTAATTAAAGATATAAGAAATTTTTTTCTTAAACAGTGNAATATTGCTAAGGAAAATGGTATCAAAAAAAATCATATTATTTTAGATCCTGGAATTGGATTTGGGAAATCTTTTGAACATAATTTTACGGTAATTAGAAGGTTGAATGAAATTTGTGATCTAGGATATCCTGTCATGATAGGTCCAAGCAGAAAGGCTTTTATTGGTGACACTCTTGGTCTGCCGCTAAATGAACGAATAGAAGGTACTTTAGCAACAGTAGTAGCTGGAATTATGAACGGCGCGAAAATTGTTAGAGTTCATGATATAAAGGAAGTTAAAAGAGCGGTTAAGGTNACTGAGAAAATTTTAGCATCAGCATGATAGAATTATTCAAAATAGGATTCATAAAAGTATCTCTAATTGATATAATTGATATACTCCTTGTTACTTGGATCTTTTATAAAGTAAATCAGTATTTTAAAGAAACACGTGCTGGACAAATGTTAATTGGATTAATAATATTGTTGATTGCGTCTTTCCTGTTTAATGCGTTTGGTATCAGTGCAACCTCATGGTTANTTAACCAGTTTCAAACAATCTGGGTTGTAGCCTTTGTGATTTTATTTCAACCAGAAATCAGAAGACTTCTGATTTATGTTGGTCAAACTAGATTTTTCCGTACAATATTTAGGGTTGGTACGAGCCGTTCGCTTGAGGCAATTGTTGACGCATCNTTACAACTAAGTAAAAAGAAATATGGTGCTCTAATAGTTGTTCAAAGAGAAACCGGACTACGTATTTATAAAGAGTCCGGAACACCAATAAAAGGAGAGGTTACTTCTGCATTATTATTATCCATTTTTCATCCTGAATCCCCATTACATGATGGAGCGATAATACTACAAAACACATTGGTAGAAGCAGCTGGATGTATACTACCTCTTACTGATAGTGATATGATCACACCTGANATGGGTACGAGGCATAGGGCCGCATTAGGGCTTACTGAAGAATCGGACGCAATTGTTATCGTAGTATCTGAGGAGCGTGGTGCAATTGCCGCTGCTGAGAACGGAAGGTTTGTAAAGTTAGATATGGATGAAATGGATTTAAGGCGTTTTCTTAATGAAAGACTATTTATATCTTCAGGTGATTAAAGAATGCAACGAATTAATTTATTCTGATATATTAAATTACAAGATGGAAATATCTGAAATAAAAGAACTTTTTACTCAGGCTAGTCATAAGTATTCTGTGCTTAGGGGGTATCTTTGATATTGATTCNTTAAACAAGAAATTAAATGATCTAAAGGAAAAATCTACAGACCCCATCTTNTGGAANGATAATAAGAAAGCTTCAGCTATACTAAAAAATATATCCAGGATAGAAAAAGAGATAAAGCTTTGGAACGATATTGAAGAAAAGCATAGTGATNTAGAGGTTCTTTTTGAATTTCATAGTGAAGGTGAAATTTCAATAGATGATATATATAANGAGGTAAACCAATATAAAAATATTATAGAAGAATTGGAACTAAGGATGATACTTGGTAAAGAAGAAGATACACAAGATGCNATTCTCACAATTCATCCTGGTGCAGGCGGGACAGAAAGCCAAGACTGGGTTCAGATGCTTTATAGAATGTATNGTCGTTGGGCAGAAAAAAAAGGATTTAATATTTCACTAATTGATTTCCAGGCTGGCGATGAAGCTGGAATTAAAGATGTGACTTTTGAAATAAAGGGAGACTATGCATATGGTTTAGCAAAAGCAGAATTCGGTGTTCACAGGATGGTTAGAATCTCTCCATTTGATTCTAATAGTAGGCGACATACTTCTTTTGCTTCTGTATATGTTTATCCATCTATTGATGAAACAATCCAAATAGATATTAACCCTAATGACCTTAGAATTGATACATACAGGGCGAGTGGTGCAGGCGGACAGCACGTAAATAAAACTGATTCAGCAGTAAGGATTACTCACATGCCTACTGGAATAGTCGCTCAATGTCAAAATGAAAGGTCGCAGCATAAAAATAAAAATCAAGCGATGAAATTATTAAAAGCTCGTCTTTATCAGTTAGAAATAGATAAAGATAAAGAAAAACGAAAAAACCTAGAGGATCAAAAAAAAGACATAGCATGGGGTAGTCAAATTCGTTCTTATGTTTTTCATCCTTATAACCTTGTTAAAGACCATCGTACAAAGCAGGAATCAGGAAATATCCAAAGCGTAATGGATGGAGATTTAGATAATTTTATCAGATCTTTTTTATTATCGGAAATTCCACAAAAATCTTTAAATATTTAAAGGATGTAAAATGTCTGAACAAAACAAAAATTTAAAACAAATAATTAATCATAGGATAGAAAAGTTAAACAAATTAAAGGAGATGGGCTTTGAACCATTCCCTCATAAATATGAGCCAACACATAAAAGCGTAGAAATAATAAATAATTATAAAAAATTAGATAAAAAAGATGTTTGTATATCTGGAAGAATAATGGCCCTAAGAAAAATGGGTAAGGCATCCTTTATTCAAGTGATGGATGACTCAGGTCAAATCCAGGTTTTTATTAAAAGCGATAATGTCGGTGAAAAGGTATATGAGGTTTTCAAACTTATTGATATCGGAGATTTTGTAGGTATTAGTGGGTATGTTTTTAAGACAAAAACAGGAGAGATATCAATACACACTGAGAAATTTGTTGTTTTGTCTAAAAGCATTAGGCCTCTTCCAATCGTTAAAGAAAAAGAAGGTGAGATCTATGATGCTTTTACGGATAAAGAGTTAAGGTATCGTAACCGCCACCTAGATCTGATTGTCAATCCAGATACTCGAGATGTGTTTCGAAAGAGAACTGAAATTATTTCTGAGACCAGATTAACGCTAGACTCAAAACAATTTTTAGAAGTAGAAACGCCTGTTTTGCAACCAATATATGGAGGTGCAAATGCAAGGCCATTTACAACATATCATAATGCTTTAGGCCAGAAATTATTTCTTAGAATTGCAGATGAATTATATTTGAAGAGATTAATAATTGGCGGCTTCGAGAGAGTATATGAAATATCAAAAGATTTCAGAAATGAGGGTATGGACAGAAATCATAATCCTGAGTTTACAATGTTAGAATTTTATTGGGCCTATGCAGACTATAAAGATTGTATGGTTTTGGTTGAAGAGATTATTCGAAATGCTGCGAAAAGAATAGGAAAACTAAAAATCACATGGGGAGAATTTGAAATTGATTTATCTAAAAAATTTAAAGAAAGAANATTTTATGGGCTNCTAAAAGATGCAACTGGTTCAGATTTGTCTTTGATGAATGAAAAAGAGCTTTTCGATGTCTGCAAANAGAATAATATAGAAATCAAAAAAAATTCCAATACAGGACAAATGTTAGATGGTTTAATGAGTAACTTGGTAGAGCCTAATCTTATTGATCCGACATTTGTAGTTGATTACCCTAAGTCTATATCTCCTTTAGCAAAATTAAAGAGAGATGGAAGTAAAAATATTGTTGAAAGGTTTGAGCTGTTTATAGGCGGTTCTGAGTTTGCTAACTCTTTTACAGAGCTTAATGATCCAATTGATCAAAGAGAAAGACTCGAGGACCAAGCGAAACTTAGAGAAAGAGGTGATGAAGAAGCACAGCCAGTAGATGACGAATTTATCCGTGCGATGGAAGTTGGTATGCCTCCTACTGGCGGCGTAGGGATTGGTATTGATAGACTCGTTATGCTGCTTACAGATAATCGTTGGATTAGAGATGTAATATTTTTCCCAACAATGAGATTGGAAAAAGAATAGATATGAATCTATATCTGCAGTTTGTTCTGCGATATCTGAATCCTAAATCGAGAAATAGCTTTTCATCAAACGCCAGTATTTTAGCGATTATTGGGCTCTCAATTGGTTTATTTTCCTTGCTCCTTACAATGAGTATCATTAAAGGTTTTGAAAATGTTTTAGAAAAGAAATTATCAAGCATAGATGGATTATTTCGAGTGCAAAACATTTTGGGAAAACCAATCTTGGTAGAAGAAAATCTTGATTCTTTATTATATAATACTGGTTTACCTATCGAAGTAAGTCCTTACGTTCGTGGAACAGCGATGATACGTTTAGGGGAATATACTGAAGGTATTATTATTGAGGGTGTAACCAAGCTTCCTGATCGAGCATATTTTAATATAGAAGAAAACACTGTTAGCGNGAATAATATTATTATTGGGAAATCTTTAAGCGATGACTTAGATATAAATATTGGAGACAAAGTGATAATTACACCACTCATAAACACGCTAAGGGGACCAATTAGTCAAAAATTCAATTTAATTGAAGTAAGTGGATTGTTTAAATCTGGAATGCAAGAATATGATAAGACTATTGCCTATGTATCCCTTGACCAAGCAAAAAAGATATTTGAAATGGAGAATCAGGTCAGTGGCTATGTGATTAATTCAAAAGAGCCATTAATAGCACTAAATGAAAAACTAAATGATCATATTAGATATCCATATTATTTAGAATCATGGAAAGACAGACATCGTATTATTTTTGATTGGATTCATATACAGAGGTTGCCGATAATAATTATATTTGGATTAATTGCATTAGTAGCAATTACAAATATAATGGCGACGATATCTATGATTATCAGGGAAAAAAATAGTCAAATAGGAATTCTTATGGCTCAGGGTATGAAATATAATGATATACAGAAAATATTTTTTATTCAAGGTGGTGTTATTGGTTTAGTTGGATGTGTCTTAGGGGCTACAGCTGCTTATTTATTTATTTTACTTCAAAATAGATATAAACTAATTTCATTGCCAGAAGACATTTATTTTATGGATTATGTTCCTGCAGCTTTTGACTATTCTATATTTTGTATCATATTGATTTCAACATTATTAATATCAATATTATCCACTATAGTGCCCACAAAAACTATCATGAAACTGCGGCCTTCAGATATGTTAGTTCAAGAATGAGATTCCATTTTTTTATTGCAAGCAGATTTCTTGATTCTAATAGAGGAGTTGGCAGGTTTACTGGAATTATATCTAAACTTGGTATAGCGATTGGTTCTTTTGCGTTAATAATTGCTATTTCTATTCTTAATGGTTTTGAGCTGCAGGTAAATAAAAAGATAATTGATTTTGATGGTAATATTAAAATCTCAGGGATAGGATTAAATGATGATTTATCTTTACTTAATGACCTTGATGAGATAATAATGATATCACCTAATAGAGAAAGGCGTGGTCTTATTAGTTATGAATCAAAGCAAAAGGTTGTAGTATTTAAAGAAATTGATACAGATATAATAGATGAATTCTATCAGCTTCCAATCATTGGGAATTACCCAACCAAGGAACAGATTTTAGTTGGCTATGATATAGCTTCTCGATTAGGTATAAAGGCTGGTGATGAGATAATTATTTCTTCACCTCTTGACCAGACATCAATGTTAGGCTTTCCACCCGCTTTCAAGGTTCAAGTCAGCGGTCTATTCTATTCAAAAATTTTAGACTATGATGATAAATTTGTTTTTATTTCAAATAATATAGGTAACAAACTATTTCGACATGCCCCCCAAACTAATTTTATAGATATAAAAACAAAAGATGACAATAGACAAAAATATTTAAAGAAAAAAATAAGTCAACTGTTTGATGATAAAATTAAAGTTGAATCATGGAAAGACAGACACGCAACGCTTGTAAAGGCAATGAACATGGAAAAGATAGGCTCAATAATCGTTTTAAGTCTAATTATTCTTGTTGCTTCTTTCAATATGACAGCCACGCTTTCGTTAATTACAATAAAGAAAATAAAAGATATTGGTATACTAAGAGTATTAGGTACTAAAACTTCTGATATACAGAGGATTTTATTTGCTCAGGCTCTAATTATTGGCGGTAAGGGAACTTTTATCGGAATTTTTTTTGGTATAGCTTTTGTATATATACAAAATATGTTTGGTATTATTAGATTGCCTAGTGATATATATGCGATTGATGTATTACCTATGTTTCTTTCATTCGCAGATTTATTTATTATAGCTCTAATTTGTTTTTTCTTTATTACTCTACCAGGNTTGTCATCTGGTAAAAAAGTTTCCAATTTTGATCCTATCGAGGCCCTGAGATGGATAAAGTAATATTGGAAGCCAAGGGTCTGGTTAAATCCTTTGTCAATGGAAATAATAAGTTAAAGGTNCTAGATGGTATTGACATTAATCTGGAAGAAGGTAAGATAGTAACTATAATGGGTAAATCAGGATCTGGAAAGTCAACACTATTAAATATTTTAAGTACTTTGGATGGTGCAGATGAGGGAATGATCTCTATAAAGGGGAATGATNTCAATTATTATACAGATAATGATATATCATATATGAGGAATTCTTATATTGGTTTTGTTTTTCAGTTTCATCATTTACTACCTGATTTTACAGTTCTTGAAAACATTCTGATGCCAGACTGGATCAACAAGACAAACTCTAAAAAGGGTAGAGCTCTAGAATTATTAGATTTATTGGAACTAATNATGATTAAAGANAAATATCCATTAGAATTATCAGGAGGTGAAAGACAGCGCGTTGCGGTACTAAGAGCATTAATAAATAATCCAAAAATTCTATTTGCTGATGAACCAACTGGAAATTTAGATGAAAAAAATGCACTAATATTGGTTGACCTTTTTAGGCAAATCAACAGAGATTACAGCGTAACTATTCTTTTGACTACGCATAATCCAGATGTTGCCGCAATCGGTGATGTAAGGTATGAGTTAAAGTCTGGATTATTAGAAAAAAAATAAAGTTATATAGTAATGAAAAAGAATTTTTCTAAAAAACTTCAGACAATATTAAAATACGCAAAAGAGGATGCAATTCGATTAGGGCAATCTTATGTAGGTTCAGAGCATCTACTAATTGGGTTAATAAAAATTAAGTCAGGTATATCTTCAAAAATTTTTGAGCTCTATGATTTAGATATAAAATCAGTAATTAAAATGATAGAAGACTTAATTAGTACATCAGAAAGTACAATGACTTTAGGTCACCTTCCTCTAAGCATGAGAGCTGAAAGAGTATTAAAAAATGCATATCTTGAAGCATCATCTAGAAACCATCATGTTGCTGATGATGAACACTTGCTATTAGCAATGTTGCGTGAGAAAGAAGGGGTTGTTTACGAAGTGTTAAGCTCTTTCAATTTTGATTTTGATACCGTGTCAGAATTGGTTGATGGTGAGAATATAGATGATGAAGAATCTTATGAAATTGATGAATATGAAACTAAAGAAAAAACACCTACACTTGATCATTTCTCAAGAGATATCACAAGCCTTGCATCAAAAGGCAAATTAGACCCAGTAATTGGTAGAGAAAAAGAGATAGAAAGAGTTGCTCAGGTTTTAGCTCGTNGGAAGAAGAATAACCCTGTTCTCATTGGGGAGCCAGGTGTAGGTAAGACTGCTATAATTGAAGGATTAGCCCAAAGAATTGTTAGAAAGACTGTGCCAAGACTTCTCCACAATAAACGTATCCTTTCTCTGGATTTAGCAGCAATAGTATCAGGCACAAAATATAGAGGACAGTTTGAAGAAAGATTGAAAAGTATNATGAATGAGCTAGAATCTCGCCAAAATNTAATTATTTTCATTGATGAGCTTCATACGTTAGTTGGTGCAGGAGGTGCCTCTGGTTCATTAGATGCTTCAAATATGTTTAAGCCTTCATTGGCTCGTGGAGATATTCACTGTATTGGGGCAACTACTCTTAATGAATATAGGCAGCATATTGAAAAAGATGGAGCTCTTGATAGACGTTTTCAAAAAATAATAATTAATGCTCCTTCAATAAACGAGAGTATCGAAATATTAATGGGGCTAAAAGAAAAATATGAAGAACACCATAATGTGATATATTCGAACAATGCAATAGAAGCATGTGTACACTTATCAGAAAGATATATTTCTGATAGGTTTTTACCTGATAAAGCGATTGACATATTAGACGAGGCAGGCGCGCGCGCTCATTTGTTTAATGATAAAGTCCCTAAGAATATTATAGCTATTGAAAAAAAAATAGACTCTCTACGATCAAGAAAAGAGGTTAAAGTTACTAAGCAGCTTTATGAAGAGGCAGCTGTTATTAGGGATGAAGAGCGTAAACTTCTTGATAAACTTAGTGATGCACAACAATCNTGGAATGAAAAATCTAAAGTTAAAGAGTTTAATATTTCATCTGAACATGTTGCTGATGTTGTTTCTCTTATAACTGGGATTCCTGTAAATAAAGTTGCTGAATCTGAGAGTCAAAAACTCCTAAATCTACCTGAAAGTTTAAGTCAATTTATCATTGGGCAGGAGACTGCAATACAAAGTATTTCAAAGGCAATTCGTAGAGCAAGGACAGGATTAAAAAATCCCTCTAAGCCAATTGGTGTATTTTTATTCTTAGGGCCAACTGGGGTAGGAAAAACTGAGCTAGCAAAAGTACTGGCTAATTATTTATTTAATCATTCTAATTCNCTGGTAAAGGTTGATATGTCAGAGTTTTCGGAGAGGTTTTCATTATCTAGGCTAATCGGTGCNCCTCCTGGGTATGTAGGCTATGATGANGGTGGTGATTTAACAGAAAAGATCCGTAGAAATCCATATTCCGTCGTATTATTAGATGAGATTGAGAAAGCGCACCCAGATTTATATAATATTTTGTTACAAATTTTTGATGATGGAGTTCTTACAGATGGTGTAGGAAGAAAAATTGATTTTAGTAATACAATTATAATAATGACTTCAAATCTAGGTACAAAAGATCTNAACAATAATGACTTAGGCTTTGGGGAAAATTCAGGATTAGATAATTATAAAAATGTAAGATCGAAGATTATGAAATCTGTTGAAAAAACATTTTCTCCAGAGCTTATTAATCGGATTGATGATATGATAGTATTTCATTCGTTAAGTGAAGAAGATGTGTTTCAAATAATAGATTTACAATTGAATGATCTTTCTGAAAATCTTTCAAAAATGGGACTGAAAATAAAACTTTCCATTTCTGCAAAGCGTTTGTTGGCTAAAAGGGGTTATGACCCTCAATATGGAGCTAGACCTCTTAGAAGAGAGATTCAAATTTCTCTAGAAGATTACCTTTCTGAAGTGTTTTTAAAACGTACATTACCTGAGGGGACGATTATAAAAGTAGATGCAAATAAGTCTAATTTTNGATTTTCATTTATTGAAAAAAATAAATCCTCTGCAAAAAATAAATCCTCGAAATAGATTCAATAATAACTTATCTGCCAAATAATACTATTATTATATAATNTCTGACAAATAGTACTATTAATTATTTTGGAATATTGCTTGTAAAGTAAGAGTTATATAAAATTTTTGAGGAGATATAATGTCTAAAATTATTGGAATTGATTTAGGTACTACAAATTCCTGTGTTTCTGTTTTAGAAGGTGGAGAGCCAACNGTAATCACTAATCCAGAAGGAGGNCGGACGACACCATCAGTTGTCGCTTTTGCAAAAGATGGAGATCGTTTAGTAGGTCAAACGGCAAAGCGTCAGGCAGTTACAAACCCTGAGAATACCATCTTTTCTATTAAGCGGTTTATGGGGCGTATGTTCAAAGAAGTTGATAATGAAATTTCTGAGGTGCCATATAAAGTAGAGAAAAATTCAAATGGTGCTGTAATTGTTAAAGCCAATGATAAAGATTATACACCTCCAGAAATTAGTGCTATGGTATTACAAAAACTGAAGCAGGATGCTGAGGAATATTTAGGTAGTAAAGTAACTGATGCTGTGATTACAGTTCCTGCCTATTTTAATGATTCACAAAGACAGGCTACAAAGGATGCCGGGAAAATAGCAGGTTTAAATGTTCGTAGGATTATAAATGAACCAACTGCAGCATCATTGGCCTATGGTTTAGATAAGAAAAAAGATGANAAAATTGCAGTGTTTGATTTAGGTGGNGGTACTTTTGATGTTTCAATTCTTGAGTTAGGTGATGGTGTTTTTGAGGTCAAAGCCTCAAATGGAGATGGTCATTTAGGTGGTGATGATTTTGATCAAAAAGTTATTAACTGGATCGCAGAGGAATTTAAAAAAAGTGATGGTATTGATTTACGTGAAGATCCTATGGCNCTTCAGAGACTGAAAGAAGCTGCTGAATCAGCAAAAAAAGAGTTATCATCTTCTAAACAAACAGACATCAATTTACCTTTTGTTACNGCAGATGCGTCAGGNCCNAAGCACTTAAATCTAAATCTTTCAAGGGCAAAATTCGATGANTTAGTTNNAGATNTAGTTGATAGAATCATTGAGCCATGTAAAAAAGCTTTATCTGATGCNGGTTTAAGTTCATCNGATATTGATGAAGTTATCTTGGTTGGTGGTTCTACAAGAATTCCTAGAATACAGGAAAGAGTAAAAGAAATATTTGGCAAAGAGCCAAATAAAAGTGTAAACCCCGATGAGGTTGTGGCTTTGGGTGCTGCTATACAAGGAGGAGTGTTAGCTGGAGACGTTGATGATGTATTACTACTAGATGTTACACCTCTTTCTCTTGGTATTGAGACCCTTGGCTCGGTTTCTACTAAGCTTATCGAAAGAAATACAACGATACCTACAAAGAAGTCACAGATCTTTAGTACGGCAGCTGATAATCAAACGACTGTTGAGATTCACGTTCTTCAGGGTGAAAGAGAGATGGCATCTGATAATAAGACAATAGGCAGGTTTCACTTAGCTGATATACCACCTTCACCTCGAGGTGTCCCGCAAATTGAAGTTACATTTGATATAGACGCAAATGGTATCTTAAATGTCAGTGCTCAAGATAAAGCAACAGGTAAAGAACAAAGTATTAGAATCGAGGCATCTAGCGGCATATCTGAAGCTGAAATAGAGAAAATGGTTAATGATTCAAAAAAGAATGAACAAAAAGATAAAGAAAAAAGAGANCAGGTCGACGTAACTAATCAGTCAGAACATTTAATATATGAAACAGACAAAAATATTAAAGAGAATGATGAAAAATTAAACGATGAAGATAAGGCTCAGGTCAACGAAAAGTTAGATACGCTGAAAAAAGCTAAAGAGAGTGGAAATGTAGCTGATATGAAAAAAGCTTTAGAAGAACTAAGTAATTCATGGTCTCAGGTTGCAACAAAGATGTATGATGGAGCTAATCAAGAAGGTCAGGAACAAGAAGCACCTTCTAACGGTGATAAAAAAGAGAAAAAGAAGGATGAAATTGAAGATGCTGATTTTGAAGTTGTTGACTAAATATTAAACCAACCTGTATAAACTAAAAAGCGGTCAATATTGATCGCTTTTTTTGTTTTTGGAACTCCTCTATGTTGAAGTAGTTTATAATTAAGAATAATATTTATGTTTTCTAATAATAAAAAATCCAAAATTNTATTTACTACTTTAGTTATATCTATCATTATTCTGATCTCAAGTGCTGTNTTTTGGCAATCNTTTATTATTAATCAAATAAATGATAGACTTTCAATTAATAGGTTCGAGGTTACTTCTGCTAANATATCTGGAAATTTATTTTCTAGTATAAANATNTATGATGTAANTGTTATCCATCCTTCTTATGGTAACATGTCAATNAANAGAGGTNNAATTAANATAGANTTTTTTTCATCTNTCATTAGTGGACTGACTTTTGATGATATTANAATNGAGGATTTAATAACACAGCCATTTAATANGACATTAAACAAAAGTAGANCTATNNGAAATTATACTANTCCTANTATANCATTTGATATAGATCATTTTTTTATTANTGGTCAAATACCTATTGANTTTCANAATGATATANTNGTTNTAATTGGTGAGATAGAGGGAAGTATTACTGGAGATAAAAATTTGAAGTTAGAACTATCAACTTTGAATCTAAAAAATCAGGGAGAAAACTCTATTGAATTTAATATGGANAATGTTGATCTGATTGCTAACCAAGAAGGCATTATTATAGATCNGTTTTCAGGCGCAATAGGNAANGCACCCATAAATGGCGTACTCTCATATCTTNATAGTGAATCAAAGTTTATTGGATCTATAAATATTGATGAGTTCTATATTTCTGAGGATCTATTTAGTCGGACTCCGTTAAAAGGGAAATTTGGTAATATTTCAGGTAAAGTAGATTTTGAGTCAGTCAAGAGTGATATCAGTGGGAACTTATCTATATCAAATAATCTAGGCTTAGAAATGAGTGGAGATATAAATGTAATTAAAAAAGATTCGAATATATTACTAAGATCATTAAATCTATATGGTGAGGATTCTAGGCTTCGGGTAAATGGTGTTTGGGAGGATAATAGTCGTATCAGTGGATATTTTTATCTTGACAGTTTAGATCTGAGCCGTTGGTTAATTGAACAAGACCCTACACTTCTATCTGGGATGGCTATTTTAGAAGGGACTATTGATGAAAAAAAAGCTCTTGAAAATATTGAATTAACCTTAGAGGTTGCTGAGTATGGTGTTTTCTCAGATGANGAGAGTTCATTCCATGGAACNGTAAGCTATAGTGATAGTGTAATTTCNACCGTAGATCCAGTAATGTTAATTATTGGNGAAAGCATATTATCGCTNGATGGAATAACAAATTTAAAATCTAGAGAACTGGATATTATTGCTGATTTAGAAAATGCTGATATAGATATAATTAACAAATTCTGGATAGATGAATTCAAGAGTGGTACTGCAACAGGAAAATTAAAAATCAGGGGAACAATTGAACAGCCTGATGCAGTAGCAGATTTGAAATGTAAGAATATTGTATACANAGATTTTTCTTTAAGCTCGCTTAGTTTCCATTCCGAAATGGAAACAGAATCGAGTTTTCCATCTGGTTTTGTAAACCTCAAGATTGAAAAAGGACAATGGAAAGATGAACTTTTTGATACTGGAACNCTAGATATTTCTTTTTCAAAAAATAGNATGATTGTTGAAAATTGNCATTTTAAATCTGGCGATGATTATTTATTNATCTCNGGNTCATGGTTATCAAAGAATAAATATAAAATAGACAGGATTCAGTCTGCATATCAGGATAACTATTTAGTTAATGCAAAACCAATCTTCATTAATTATCAAGATACNACTNTNGCAATAGAACCNTTTGAGATTCATATTAATGATGGTATCCTNGATGGNGTTTTAACTTTTGGTTCTTATTCTGAAGGNCGTTTAAAAATGTCAAACTTTGATGCGAATGTGATTACCCAATTTATCGATAATAAATACTTAGAATTATCAGGAATTATATTTGGGGAGGTTGGTTTCATCTCGTCAAATAAGAGCCCTACATATGATATTGATATCGCACTTAAAAAAGGATACTATTTAGGTGAGCCTTATGATCAAATGAATCTAGCGATTTTACTTCAATCAGGTGTAATGCATATTGATGATATTTCTATGACCAGAGATACATCGATGGGATTTCAATTATCTGGTACTTTACCTCTGAAAAATTCTAATAAAAAGAAGTCAATGGTTTCTCTTGTTACTACTTATAAGGATTTGTCTATGCCGATGTTGCATAAGCTTATCCCTAATTTTTACAGAATAGAAGGAAGAGCTACTGGAAATCTAAAATTATTTGGTAGCCTGGATGAGACGAAGTTTGAATTTAATACTATAGTAAATGACGCTGTTTTTGATCGTATTTTTCTTGGTAATGTTTCTAGTAAAGGTTCTTATAATGATAATTATTTAAATATTGATTATGCAAATTCAAGAAACAGTAAAGAAATAATCACCTCTCACGGTACAGTTCCCTTCGATTTAAATTTAAGTTCAAATCGTTTTGGACAGTTTTTTATTGATGATAGTATCGATTATCATACTAAAGCTACCCTTAATTCAATGCTATTTTTAAGCCCTTATATACTAGAATTAGATTCTGTAAGAGGCGATATAGATATAGATCTATCATTATCTGGTCCTGCCTCGGCTATTATTAGAGATGGAAGTATTGAAGTAAATGATTCTAGAGTGTACACGATGTTAATTAATAATCCTTTAATTCATGTGGGCGGTAAGGCTCTTATGAGTAATAATAAAATGAATATTGAATATTTAACTGGTGCTTCAATTAATAAAATCTCAAATAAACAGCAGCAAAATATGGATAATGTCAGTGTTGTAGGTTTTATAGATTTTACCAAATTTTTTGAGCCAGATTATAACTTAGTAGTAAACTCGATTAATAGAAAAAATATTTATGTTGAAGCAATACCTATTGATTTAAACGGTAATGTTGACTCTTTAAATATTTCAATTATTGGCAGAGATACGGTCAGCATATTTGGAACTATAGAAGCTGTAGATGCTACATTATTCCATGAATTTATCTCAGAAGATATTGGTTCTATGCTGACATCAGACGATGGAATAGTGATGTCCTATAGTTTAAATATCCCCATAAAAGATGAAGGTAAATTCCAAAATTCACAGGTTGACGCGATTATGATTGGTGAAATAAGTTTATCAAAAATTGGGAATCAGTTTTGGAATATTGGTGGCGAGGTTTATATAGAGGACGGATCAATATTATCATTTAAAGATAATTTCACAGGGTTGAATGGGTATGTGACCTTTGACAATAATGGTATTAATCCTAATATGGACTTAACTGCATCAACCAATATAGCTGATGAACAGATAAGATTAAGAATTGCAGGTGATTTAGATGACGCAGACCTGATATTAGAATCTGGAAGTGGTTTCTCAGAAAGTGATATTATAGAACTTTTAACCTTTGGAACTCGGTTTGAAGACCAGGAAATGTCTTCAACAGGATTTGGTGTTCAAGCAAATTCAGTGCTCGGATCATTGCTGGAAACTCAATTAGAGAAAAATTTAGAAGAAATGTCAGCCTTAAAAATGCTAAAGCCAGATGAGATAGATATATCAGGAACTGCAAGTTTTATTAGTGGCCAAAATATGTCTGCAAGTGAACGTAATGATCTTGAAGATTTTAAAATTTCTGCTAAAAAGAAGTTTGGTAATAAAACTTATGCAAACCTATCTTATAAAAAGTCCTTTTCACTAACAAACCCAGATCAATTACAGATTGGTGTAGAATATAAATTAAATCGTAACTTATCGTTGGTTGGGAATATGGATGATAAAGGCAATCTGCATCTTAAGTATCGA
>PAVC01000040.1 GCA_002713885.1 Fidelibacterota bacterium | reverse complement strand
TATTAATGTAGCATTGAAAGATATCGATTCGTTGTTTAGTTCCATACTTATTGGCTCTTTTTTTGACATTATTTGTCTTCCATAAGCATTTCTATTTACCGTCACATCAAGTATCTCAAGTGGTTTTACTTTAGACTCGTTCTCAATTTTCTTTGACATCATAATCAAACCCGCACAGGTACCCATTATAGGGTTTTCCTTTGCAAAATCTATTATTGGTTTTCTCAGTCTAAACGTATCTAACAATAGAGACATCGTTGTAGACTCTCCACCTGGAATAACCAATCCATCCACGCTATCAAGATCTTTAGGAAGCTTTACCCCTTTTGAGTTGATACCTAAATCAAAGAATATTTTATGATGCAGCGCATAATTACCCTGCAGTTCAAGAACGCCTATATTTGTCACCAACCACGCTCCTGTAAACGCTCATCCTCAGGAATCTCAGACATATCAAGCCCTCTCATAGCCGACTTTAATCCTGTACTTGCCTCCAATACTTTTTCGGGATTTTGGTAGTGCGTAGTTGCCTCTACAACTGCCTTTGCTCTTGCTACGGGATCTTCACTTTTAAAAATTCCTGAGCCAACAAACACAGTTTCTGCACCAAGCTGCATCATTAAGGACGCATCAGCTGGAGTCGCGATACCTCCTGCAGCAAAATTAGGAACCGGTAACTTACCTGTTTCTGATACCTGGATAACTAAGTCCAATGGCGCTCCCATATTCTTTGATTCAGCAACCAATTGATCATGCTTCAGAGTAGTTAATCTCTTAATATCATTCATAACAGTTCTCATATGGCGCACGGCCTCTACAATATTCCCACTTCCGGCTTCTCCTTTTGTCCTAATCAAAGCTGCCCCTTCGGCGATTCTCCTTAGTGCCTCTCCAAGATTCCTACATCCACATACAAACGGTACTTTAAAATCATGTTTCCATACATGATTGTGTTCATCCGCAGGTGTTAGTACTTCACTCTCATCTATAAAATCAATTTCTAAAGCTTCAAGTACTTGCGCTTCTGCAAAGTGCCCTATCCTACATTTAGCCATAACTGGAATAGATACTGACTTTTGTATTTCTTTGATCATCTCCGGATCACTCATTCTTGAAATGCCACCATCTTTACGTATGTCTGACGGTATCCTCTCGAGAGCCATTACAGCACACGCTCCTGCTTTCTCAGCTATTATTGCTTGTTCATGATTGGTAACATCCATAATTACACCACCTTTTAACATCTCTGCTAAACCAACATTTATATCAAAGGGACGGCTACTCATATATTTCTTCCTTTTTATTAATTCTTGAAATTGTTTTTACTTTGTTAATAACCCGCTTAATTATATTATCTGGAGTAGAAGCGCCAGCTGAGATGCCTACACTCTCAATATTACTAAACCAAGATTCATCAATATCATTTTCATCCATCACCTGATATGAATTTCCATTTCGTTCTAAAGACAACTGTGTTAATCTTTTTGAGTTCGCACTAGTAAATGAGCCGATAACAATCATTAAATCACATATCTCCGCCAGCTCTTTAATTTGTTCATGATTCCTGCGAGTTGGAAAGCAAATAGTATTGACAAACCTAAGGTCAAACACTTTTTCCATTAATACCTTCATAATTTCTTGAACATTTTCGATCATTTGCGTGGACTGACTAACTACTCCAGCTCTCTTCATTTTTTTAAGTGAGCGNGCTTCTTCTACATTTGAAATTATGATTGGGNGTTTTACTTGGGCNGAAATACCGATAACCTCAACGTGGTTGTGATCTCCTATAATTATTGTTTTTCTCTTTTCAGATTCTAAAATCTTTATTTCCTCATGAATTTCGGTAACTAAAGGACATGTTGCATCAATAANATTTAATTTTTTCTTCTGAGCTTNTTTCCAAATATTTGGATCTGTTCCATGTGCCCGAAATAAAACCGGCTTATCTTGAGGAATTTCATCCAAGCTATTTACCACAATGGATCCAGACTTATTTAACTCTGATACAACACTTTCATTGTGAACAATATCACCAAGCATATAAACCNCTTCATACTCTTGGCCANTTTTNTGAGCAAGATTAACTGCATCTCTAACTCCAAAACAATACCCAGCATCTTTTGCAACTAATATCTTCATTTGTAATTTTTTCTCTGCTCTAGAATCATATTTTTCGTAGTATTAATTATCATCTCTTTTGCCTCATCAAGTGACTTATTAATCACAGCACCTGAAGCAAAAGCGTGGCCGCCGCCGCCGAATGATTTTGCAATATTATTAACGGTAAACGTTCCTTTAGAGCGGAAATTTATTCTACAAGAATTCAAATCTACCTCGTAAATAATTAAAGCAACTTCTACTCCTCTTATAGAACGTATGAAATCTGCAAAACCATCTAAGTCATTTTTCGTAGCATGATATTTATTCATCATATTATCGGTAACGATTGACCATGCGA
Source organism: Fidelibacterota bacterium (assembly GCA_002713885.1). Taxonomy (GTDB): domain Bacteria; phylum Fidelibacterota; class Marinisomatia; order Marinisomatales; family UBA1611; genus TMED80. The sequence goes on along the minus strand of PAVC01000040.1, from coordinate 11,628 downwards.
ATTTTCCATCTAAATCATAACCAATATTAGAGATCATTTCGCCTAAAACGCTGACACGTGTTTTTGAACTGTTTTCATAGATTTTCTGATAAATAAAGTTTGTGTTTACCCCTTTATCTAAACACTCTATGGCTATCGAGTGACAGTATGTATCTGTATTGCTATGTCGAAAGCACCCTGTATCAGTCATAACAGCCACATAAATACCTTCACAAATTTCTTTTGTAAGAGGTTTATCTCTAGCTTCTTTTAAATAACTACGTACCATACAACCCGTGGCTGCTGACTTTATATCAACTATATTATAGGAAAAGCCATGATTATCAGGATGAGGGTGGTGATCAATGTTCATCACTGGAATATTATTACTATATATCACATCTTTCAGTGAACGGGTTCGTTCAAAATCACCAACATCAAAAACGATAGCAAGGTCGGAATTTTTTACCCACTCTGAATGTTTGTTTTCATCATATGTCTCAATGCAACTATTAGTATTTAAAAAGTCATACATATCTGGAGTGGGTGAACAATTTATAATTTTTACTTCTTTTCCCACTTCATTAAGATGGTGATACAGCGCTACCTCTGATCCTAGGCCATCACCATCGGGGTTTTCATGTGTAGTAAGAAAAATTTTATTCGCTGAGGATATAATTTCATCCACTTTACCCCAGTCAATATATGTATTATTATAGTTCATTTTTCAAGGTCCCAGTGTTCTTCTTTCACGCCTTCATTATGTTTTACCAATCGTGCTAATAGAAACAAATAATCAGAAAGACGATTCATGTACTTCGCATGTAACTGATTAAGGTTCTCATTACCGTACATAGAGATCAGAGACCGTTCTGCATTCCTGCAACTGGTTCTAGCGATATGCAATCTTGAAATAAGCTCGCTTCCTCCTGGCAAAATAAATTCTTTAAGAGGTGGGAGCTTATTAGTAATAATATCAATATGATCCTCTATATCTTTTATACGCTCTTTTTTTAATAATACAGACTCACTATCTGGTAAAGATATATCGCCACTAATATTAAAAATATCTTGCTGAATTTTTTTTAACTCTCGGCCTATCTGACTATCTGAAAAGGGGCTAACAGTCCAACCAATAACAGAGTTTAAATAATCTAAATCTCCAAGTGCATTAACTCGAGGATGATCTTTTCTTACTCTCTCTCCTCTTCCCAGGCTAGTTTCTCCTTTATCTCCAGTCTTCGTTGTTACTTTAGTTATTCTCATCCGAAAAATAACCAGCTTACAATTATAAATAACGGTAGGAGGATAGGTATCGCCCATTTAAAAAAGAAACCAAAAAAACTTGGCATTTTTATTCCTGAAGACTCAGATATAGACTTTACCATAAAATTTGGTGCGTTTCCGATATAGGTGTTTGCGCCCATAAAAACGGCACCCATAGAGATTGCCAAAAGGGTATTTTTCATTTCACCCATTAAAGTAAAAGGGTCGCCTCCTGCGGTATTAAAAAACACCAAATAGGTTGGAGCATTGTCTAGGAAGCTTGATAACACACCTGTATACCAAAAATACATCATATTGATTGGACCACTTTCATTAGAAACCGAGCTAATTATACCCGCTAGTGCACCATTAGTTCCTGCTTTTAATATCGCAATTGCAGGGATAATAGTTATAAAAATTCCTGCGAATAGTTTTGCTACCTCAATGATTGGAAACCATGTGTATTCATTATCTTTTCTAATCTGCTGCGGTGTATATGTCCAGCTTGCATATGCTAATGCTAATAATAATAAATCTCGAGCTATATTTTGTAGNTCTAGGTGCACACCATGATATATTTCAAGACTAATATGCGGCTTCCAAAAACCACTGATCAAGACAGCTCCAATAACGCCTAGTATAAGGCCTAGGTTAAAAATTCCTTCTACTCCGAGTTTTGTTTTTTCATCGCTAGATTGAATATTTATGTTTTCTTTTTTTAGATAATATGAATCTAGGAAATAAAAAATAATAAGCAACGACACAACCATAAATAACATTGGTAATAGCATAGCACTGGTTGTCCAAAAAAAGTCAACTCCTTTCAAGAACCCTAAAAATAATGGCGGGTCACCAAGCGGAGTTAGTGAGCCTCCAATATTTGCAACAAGAAATATAAAAAAGACAATAATGTGAACCTTGTTTTTTCTATGTTTATTTGCATTGATTATCGGCCTAATCAAAAGCATAGCAGCGCCAGTCGTTCCCATCCAGCTAGCTAGCAGAGTGCCAATTAGAATAATAAGCAGGTTAACTATAGGGGTACCTACTAATGTTCCTGTAAGCCTTACTCCTCCTGAAATAGTAAACAAAGCAAGCAATAAAATAATAAATGGCATATACTCTAATAACCCAACATGCAGAAGCTCATACAAGGTAATAGAAACACCCTCTTTGATTAGAAAAGGAATTATCAAAATAGAGGCCCAAAATAGTGACACTTTCCCAAAATTATGGTGCCAAAATTCTGGAAGAACCAGTGGGAAGATTGCAATAGATAACAATATACCGGCAAATGGCACTACCCAAATAATACTCATATTTTCTATGCTGCCATCTAAATGAAAACCAGCAGCATGATCACCGCCAGCTCCTAGGCATAGCATGGGCATTAAAAAAGATAAAACTATAATTAATTTTCTTTGCATTAAATACACCTTTGTTCGACAATTATAACGAACATTAAACTTACACAATTTTCTTTATGATAAGTAATAGTGATACTATCGTAAATTTGGATACTGTGACAATATATTTATCAATAATAATTCTTGGACTAGCCATTTTTGGTCTATCAATTGGAGTCATTTTTGATAATAAACCTATCCAGGGAAGTTGTGGAGGAATTGGAGCAGATGAAGACTGCACAATCTGTGGTGGTGACCCACAAAAATGTGAAACGCTTGAAGCTACCTAATTAGTCTCTATTTAAAAAAACCGCTCGAACTGTAATGCTCAAAACTATTACCATTATTTGAAACAACCCATAGTGCCTCGATAGTATTATCCTGCTCTATCTTTTTTATCCCATCTTCATATGATAAAACCATTAACGCAGTTGCCCACGCGTCTGCATTAANACAATTATCTGATTTAACACTAACAGACACAATATTTGTTTCTTTAGGAAAACCTGAANCTGGNTCTATAGTGTGATTTATTGTTTGACCATCTTGGACTCTATAATTCCTATAACTTCCAGAAGTGGCCAGTGCTTTGTTTTCTAATTGCAAAGTTGTGTATAATTCCTGACTAGGAACAGATGATTTAATTGGCATATCAATACCTACTCTCCAGATTTCCCTACGTATATTTTCTCCGCTACATCTAATCTCCCCTCCAATCTCAACAAATATGTTAGAAAACCCCATAGACTCTAACCAATCATGTACTTGGTCTACAGCATAACCTTTTGCAATTGCATTCAGATCTAACTGCATTTTTGGGTGTAGCTTTTTTATGAATGGATATTCTAGTATAATNTTATCTGTTCCAACATAGCTTAATATTTGCTCTATATCAGATTTTTCTGGGATTTTCTGTTTTTTTTCTAAATTAGGTCCAAAACCCCAAAGCTCAGCAATTGGGTATATCGTATAGTCAAATGCACCATCAGTCTTCTTATGAATATTTTTTCCTTGCTCAAGGACATGGTAGAACTCATCTGATATTTTATAGAACTCATTAGACAAACTTTTATTAAATAAAGAAATCTCACTTATCTCAATCCACGTAGACATCTGCTGATTAAGACTAAACAAGATTGAGTCTATAGATTTATTAATCATATTCATTTCGTATTTCGTATTATTAAAAACTAGCTTGACCGAGTAAGTCGTCCCCATTGTCCTGCCAGAAATAATATAACTATTATAACGTCTATCGCATGATATAAATAAAAACAAAAAGCCCAATATCAATTGGGCTCTAGTAATTCGTTTATTAATCTGACTACTAGCCAAAACTATCAAACGAAATCATTTCTTTTTCTACACCAAGATTATCAAGCATATCTTCAACAGCCTTAATCATTGGAGGCGGTCCGCACATATAATATTCTATCTCTGTTGGATCTTCATGCTTGCTGAGGTAATTATCATAGGTAACCTGATGAATAAAACCGGTTGGNCCAGTCCAATTATCTTCAGGAAATGGCTCAGATAGAGCAACATGATAACTAAAGTTGGGAAATTTCTCTGCTATTTTTTTAAACTCATCATCATAAAACATTTCTCTTAATGATCTTGCTCCATACCAGAATGAAACCTTGCGACCNGTTTTTAGAGTGTGGAAAAGATGAAACAAGTGTGAACGCATTGGAGCCATTCCTGCACCTCCACCCATATATACCATCTCACGATCTGTNTCTTTAATAAAAAACTCACCATAGGGACCTGAAATAGTAACAGGATCACCAGCTTTCAGATTATAAATATAGGATGATGCAATNCCAGGAGGGACATCGTTCCACAGAGCCGGAGGTGGAGTTGCGATNCGGACATTTAACATTACCTTGNTCCCNTCTNCTGGATGGTTTGCCATGGAATACGCACGAAACTCTGGTTCATCATTGTTTGCTACAAGCCCCCATATATTATACTTATCCCAGTCTTCGTGATATTCTGTATCAATATCAAAATTTTTAAAACCAAGATTGTGATATTCAGGAATATCAATTTGAATGTATCCCCCGGCTTTGAAGTCTAAGTTTTCTTCTGCGGGAAGATCAATTACAAATTCTCTTATAAACGTGGCAACATCAATGTTTGACTTAACCGTACAGTCCCACTTACGGACACTAAAAACCTCATCCGGAACATGAATTTTCATATCTTGCTTTACTTTTACCTGGCAAGCAAGTCGCCAGTTTTCTTTGGCCTCTGCCCTACTAATGTGACCCGTTTCTGTAGGTAGGATATCACCACCTCCTTCAAAAATCTGACACTTACACATAGCGCATGTACCACCACCGCCACAGGCAGATGGCAAAAAAACGTTTTGTCCGCTTAACACACCAAGCAATGTCCCTCCGGTTCCAACCGTGATCGCTTTATCAGGCTTATCATTAATTAAAATTGAGACNTCACCCTGAGGAAGTAAGTTTTTNTCTGCAATATTAAGGATTAATACCAGCAAAACTATTATACTTGTNAAAACCAAAGTGCTGACAATTGTAAACTCCATATTGTTCAAAAACTCCTATAGACTAATTCCAGAAAAACCAAGAAAGGCCATAGAAATAAGACCGGTTAAAAGCATGCTCATGCCTACCCCTCTTAGAGTTGAAGGGACATTAGAGTATCTCATTCTTTTCCTGATTGTTGCTAGAGAAACAATTGCTAAAAAGAAACCTAACCCAGATCCAAATCCATATACGGTTGCCTCTGCAAAATCATATTCCCTTTCAACAAGGAACAAAGAACAACCTAATATGGAACAGTTTACGGTGATTAAAGGAAGAAATATTCCAAGATTATAATATAAAACTGGAGAAAACCTATCCATTAACATTTCGACAAGCTGAACCATAGCAGCAATCACAGATATAAAAACAATAAACTGTAAAAAATCAAGATTAATATTTTCTAATCCTGCCCAAGCCAAAGCTCCTTCAGCAAGAAGATATTCGTTGATCGCCCAGTTAGCTGGTGCGGTTATTGATAATACAAAGATAACAGCAAAGCCCAAGCCAATAGAAGTTTCTACTTTTTTTGATATTGACAANAACGAACACATACCTAAGAAATAAACGAGAACTATATTCTCAATAAAGACACTGTTGATTATGATATTAATGTAGTGCTGCATAGTTACTCTTTGTCTACCACTTTAGTATAGGACCTATGCACCCAAACAATTAAACCTAAAATAATAAAAGCTCCTGGTGACAGTATCATCAATCCATTATTTTCNTAACCACTAAAATATATGTTATCATTAATAACATTGTATCCATAAATGCTTCCAAAACCAAAAAGCTCTCTAAAAAATGCGACTGCTATTAAGATCGCACCATAGCCTAATCCATTGCCCATGCCATCTAAAAAAGCTTCACCAGGAGAGTTTTGCATTGCAAATGCTTCTAACCTTCCAAGAACAATACAGTTTGTAATGATCAGACCTAAAAAAACGCCGAGGAGTTTGCTCATATCATAGTAATAGGCTGCTAGTATCTGATCAGTGATACTCACTAGAGAGGCAATAACGCTCATTTGAATGATTATCCTTACCTTATTTGGTATAAGTTTTCTTATCAATGCAACCACAGTATTTGATATAGAAAGCACAGCAATCACTGCAAGCGTCATTACAACAGCGGTATCAATCTTTGTTGTAATCGCAAGCGCTGAACATATNCCTAATATGTGAATTGAGATCGGGTTCTCCCCCATTAGAGGGTCTTTAATAATTTTTTTATTTTTTCTGCTAAAGGGATTCAATTTCATTCAACATTCTAATTTTTTTAAAATAAGGCTCATACNTATTAAGATCTTTTTTTAAAAAGGTCGTAATACCTTTACCGGTAACGGTCGCTCCTGATATACCGTCCACTTTTCTATAGGCTTCCGGATCTTTATCTGAGACAAACCCTTTAATTACTTCTATACTAACTAATTTCCCATCATTATCAACTAGTCGCTTGCCAATAAAATTGTTTTTAAACCACTCCTTATCTACCTCTCCTCCAAGTCCTGGTGTCTCTTTATGCTTATAAAATGTTATACCTTTCACGGTAACCGCGTCTGGCTCTATTGCAAAATAGCCATACATTGTACCCCACAACCCTTTACCCTCTATGGGGATCGCATAGCCAGTAATTAAACCATTGTCCAAACTCTGGTAAATCTTAAGAGGATTCTTTTCGATATATTCTTGTTTTTGATAGACCGTTCCTTTATGATCAAGGTATATTTCATTTACACTATTATTATATAAACTCTCAACTATTTCGTTTGTCCATTGATTATCAGTACTCTGTTTAAATCCGAGCGCATATAAAATATTTTTCTTTATNTCTAGTTCTTCATTTATTTCTTTACGTTCTCTTAGATTATCATCAGTGGTAGCTAGTATAATACCTAGCACTATGGTAACGCAGGAAGTGAAGATTAGTGTGTATGAATTATTGCGCATACCTTCTTAGTCTTTTATTTATATTTACCTTTATCACAAAATAATCAATCAGCGATGCAAATGCGTTCATTAGTAAGATCGCAAGCATGACACCTTCCGGATAGGCCGGGTTGATCGATCTAATTATCACTGTTAAAACGCCAATAAAAAACCCATAGATCAGNCTACCAGTATCTGTGTGTGAACCCGTTACAGGCTCAGTTGCCATGAAAGTTAGACCAAAAGCAAAGCTGCCCATCACAAGATGATAGTGAGGTGGAATAGATAGCATTGAATTATCAGAATAAGGAGCAATTAACATACCAATGTATGACATAGCAAAAAGTCCGCTTACTCCACCTAATATCACACGCCAAGAAATCAATCTCATGAGCACAAGCGCTAATGCAGCGATAAAGATAATAAACTTATTGGTTTCTCCAATCGAACCGGGTACCCATCCAGAGGCAAGATTTAACCATGAATAATCAAACTGTGTAACCCCATCTAATAGCGCTACTGCATCCGCACTTTTTATAGACGCAGGAATAGAAAGTGCTGTCGCCCCGGAATACCCATCGGGGCCAACTAACCAAACGGTATCACCTGAAATCTTACTTGGATATGAAAAGAAAATAAATGCTCTAGCTACAAGCGCAGGATTAAAAATATTCATTCCAACACCACCAAATATCTCTTTTCCAATAACAATCCCAAATGTCGTAGCAATAGATAACTGCCAAAGAGGAATCGAAGGTGGCATGGTTAAAGGTATCAGGGCACAGGTAACTAAAAATCCTTCGGAAATTTCATGCCTTCTAACAACCGAAAATAATATCTCCCAGAATCCACCGGTGATAAACGTTACCGCAATAATCGGGAGGATAGCCTTTGCACCATAGAATAAGTTTTCACCCCAGGTCCTATCAATGCCCAACGCCTGAGCATTCTGATAGCCTACATTCATAGCACCAAATATATAACAAGGAATCAGTGACACCACAACCAAGATCATTACTCTTTTGATATCAATACTATCTCTGATATGCGGAGCTGATGTAGTTCTCTCATCCGTGCTAAATAATATAGTCTCAGTAGCCTCATAGACTGGATAGAGCCAATGCAATTTTTGACCCGCATCAAAATTAGGCTTTATTTTTAGTAAAAACTCTAGTAGCCAATTCATTTCTATCCCTCAGCCTGGAGCATATCTAATCCTCTGCGTATAACACCACTTACATCCGTTTTACTGGGACAGGAAAATGAGCAAAGAGCAAAGTCCTCATCATCACACTCAATCAGGCCTAGTTTCTCCATCTCATCAATGTCTTCTGCCAAAATAGATCTGTATAACTCGTTTGGTAAAATATCCATCGGCAATACCCTTTCCCAGGCGCTTATTGGCACAATCGCTCGATGGCTCCCATTTTGAGCAGTATTAAATGGAAATAATACTTTACTAAAAGAAAGAAACACAGGGGTAAGACTATATCTATTCTTACTGTTTCCTGGATTGATCATGCCTATAAATTCTCTTCTAACTTGGTCAGAAATAACACTGACAGTGTAATCATAAAAACTAAGATAGTCATCGACAGAAGAGGTTCTTCCCGTTAGAACATCACCAGAGATTATTCTTGATTCATTTTGAGTTAATCTCTCACCAATTATTGATGATATCTTTGCTCCTGTAGTAATACGAAAATGTCCAGGCTCGTGGACACAAGGTCCGGCCAGAGTAATGACTCTAGTAGGATCATAGATGCCATTTAGAAATAATTTTCCAATGGCTATTACATCTTGGGCGTTAATTGTCCAAACACTTTCGCCAGGTTTTAAATGCGCTATATGATGAATCTGTATACCAATATTACCAGCAGGATGTGGACCAGAAATAGTATTTAATTCTACATTTTGAATGGAAGACATAACCGATTCGGACTTAGTAGTAAGATACACCTTGCCACTAGTTAAAGTATTTAAAGCATCAACACCAGCTTGGAAACTTTGATTTTCATTTTCCATCACAACTTCTAGATCAACAGAAAGTGGAGCAGTATTAATAGCAGAAACAAAAATATCTCTGGGAATAATCCTTGGATCCGGTATTGTATTAAACGGTCTCTGCCTAAACATTGGAAAAATATTGGCTCCTAGTATCGCATCTAATGCTTCTTGCCTGTCTAGGCTAATGATATCACTATTTTTATATTTTTGTTTCTCTATTTGGTCCTGATTATCATTTAAGGAAATTTCAATTTTTTGGATAATTCGTCTTGGACCATATTCAACACTCTTTACAGTACCAGATGCAGGAGATCCCCATTTGATATCTGGATTCCTTTTATCAAAGAATAAAGCTGATCCTATTTTTACTTCTTCACCTTCTTTAATAATAAGTTTAGGCTTTACACCTTTAAAATCAGTTGGGAGTATCGCCACTGTTTCGAAATTGTTTATTTCGACTATATTTTTATCCGGTGTTCCAGATATACGTAAATCGTGACCTTTTTTAATATTAATATGTGGCATTAACTAAAAGATTTTGTAACAATATATTAGCTACTGAAATTACATATAATTTTTAATTTTTTATTATCCTTATTACAGATTCTGCGTATAAAAAACTAAAGATTCTTTTACCCATGATATGAGAGGGTTCCAATATAGACCAAGAAGTAATGTAGGGACAGCCGTTACAACTAATAAACCAAACATTGTTACAGGAGGTTGTATAATCTTGTCACTTCTTTTACCATCTAAAAACATTACTTTGACAACATGAAAATAGTAATAAAGAGAGACCACACTGTTTAAACCTCCAGCTATAACTAGCCAGTAATAACTATTTCCAGCACCCACAAGAGTTTTAAAAATATAGAACTTTCCAACAAAGCCTGCTGTTGGTGGAAGCCCTGTTAGTGAAAGCATAAAAAGTGTCATCACACATCCAACAAATGGCATCTCCCACCCAAGACCTTTATAATCATCAAAAGTCTCGCCTCCTGTTTTATTTTTTACTGTGATTACTATAAAAAATGCACCGAGGTTCATAAAAAGATATACAAACAAATAGATCATTATTGCTTCTATCGCATCAATTGATATTACCGGCAATGCAAGCATCATATAGCCCGCATGCGCGATACTTGAATATGCAAGCATCCGTTTTATACTTTCTTGCTGAATGGCAACTAGATTTCCCATAGTCATAGTTACAACTGCCAATACGCCAATGATCTCTGGCCAAGGAATATCGGTTATTCCAATCATGTTTGAACTAAGCGCGTGACTATCTGAAAAGACCTGATGAAAGAATCGAATTATCATCGCAAACCCAGCTGCTTTTGGAGCAACAGATAAATATGCAGTAATGGTTGTTGGAGATCCCTCGTATACATCAGGGGTCCAAAAATGAAATGGAACCGCTGATATCTTATATCCAAAACCGGCAAAGATCATTAACATCCCCATTACTAGCGCAGGATTAGCAGAACTATCAAGAGCCGCAATAGACTCTTGTATCACAAAATAATTTGTACTTCCCGNAAGNCCATACACTATGCTTAATCCAAATAACATTACNCCTGAGCTAAACGCACCATAAATAACATANTTTAGACCTGCCTCATTAGAACGGGTATCAAGCTTCAAATATGCGGCAAGAACAAAAGACATTATAGATACAACCTCAATTGAAATATATAGCATTATAATATCAACAGAAGAAGACATTAAAAACAGGCCTATAACCATTATTCCCATAATGGTAAAATATTCTCCTTTCCGATAGTCATTTAGCTCATGATTATTCCAACTAGCTACAATTACGAGAAGAGTTGATAGTATGATAACTATCTTAATAAAAGAGCTAAATGGATCAATAACAATCATATCCAAGAATAAGGTGGTCGGTGGAACATGTCGTAAGTTTATAATAGATAAGGCCACAATAATTAGACCAATCCCTAAGACCCATCCAATTAGATCTGTTTTTGATTTTTTAAGGAACAAATCCGTTATTAAAGCGGCGATAACTATAATAACTAGAATTATTTCTGGAACAAAAAATTCTAAACTCTGGAGATTTGTCATCTATTTATTTCCTACATAGAAGCAAAGTTAGCCACAAAAGCAACCTTCTCAATTATCTGGTCCATCGTAGCTCTTATCAAATCAAGATATGGTCGAGGATAAAGACCAAAAAATAACGTTATGACTGCTAATGGGATAACTGTAAACAGCTCAAGTCCATTGATCTCAGTCATATCTTTATATTTTTCATTAAGCTTTCCAAAAAACACTCGCTGAAAAGCCCAAAGAAAATATGCTGCATTTAGTAATATGCCTATCGTACTTAGTACCACAATAGTTTTAAAGACCGGAAATGCACCTATAAGACACATGGCCTCACTAACAAAGCCAGAAAAGCCAGGTAGTCCTAGTCCAGCAAAAAATGCTAGGGCCGTGACACCTGTATATATCGGCATC
>PAVC01000039.1 GCA_002713885.1 Fidelibacterota bacterium | reverse complement strand
TTCCATTTCAGTATAACCTGCTTGAGTTTCCTTATAGTTTAAGCCTAACAGATAATTTCTGAAAAGTTTACTCATTAGGCTGCACAAGGAAATGTTTTGACAAAGGACAACGTCCAAGCAATAATTAACGGTTTTGAAACGGGTTCACAAAGGGTCACTTTCTTTTTAAGGAGAAATCCCATTTCTTGTTTGATGACTCAACCCTAAACAGGTTACAGCTATGAGCGAAATTACTTTTAATTCGGAACTCGACTGCAGGGGGCTGAACTGTCCCCTGCCCATCCTCAAAACCAAGAAAGCCGTTGACGGGCTCAGCAGTGGCCAGGTGCTGAAAATGCTGGCGACAGATCCAGGATCGGTTAACGATGTACAGTCCTGGTCTAAGCGCACCAAAAACACGTTACTGGACCATTCTGAAGATGGAGGCGTTTACAGTTTCCTGATTCAGAAAAAGTGATCCTGGCATTCCTTAAATTTTCACATTTAAGGAAGAGAACTCAAAAGGAGAACATATGGAAGAAAAGCGAGCTAAACGTATGGCGCTAATTGCGTCAAAGGGAACCCTGGACTGGGCATATCCACCTTTCATACTGGCCTCGACTGCAGTTGCGATGGAAATGGAAGTCGCGGTGTTTTTCACCTTTTACGGTCTGACATTGCTGAAGAAAAGGATAACCGCCAAGGTAGCTCCGCAAACGAACCCCGCCATGCCCATGAAGATGCCCTTTGGTCCCAAGGGTTTTCAGGAAGTTGAATGGCCCATGCCGAACATGCTGATGGGGAATATGCCTGGATTTGAGACCATGGCTACTTCGTTAATGAAAGAGACTTTTAAGAACAAAGGAGTCGCCACGATTGAGGAACTGCGAGAGATCTGCATAGAGTCCGGAGTCAAGCTGATCGGCTGCCAGATGACCATGGATGTCTTCGGGTTCAGCCAGAGCGATTTCGTTGAGGGCGTGGATATCGGTGGGGCGGCGACGTTTCTGGAGTTCGCTGCGGATTCGGACATTCAGCTTTTCATTTAAGGTGGATTTGCTGATTATTACCACATCATTAAAATGGAGAGANGATGAGTGATGAAGAAAAAATGANCGTGTTTGTGACTTCCGGTCCTGATACACCCCAGCGTTGCGCAACACCGTTTTACATGGCAAACATTGCTGCGGCAATGGACAATGAAGCCGAAATGATTTTTCAGATTGACGGTGTGCTGCTTATGAAGAAGGGNGTGGCAGAAAACCTNATGGCTAAGGAGGGAGGCAAACTGATCATTGACTTCATNCGTGAAGCTAAGGAGGCAGGTGTAGAGATGCGNGTGTGTTCCGCCGCGTTGCAGCTTCACGAAATGACTGAAGATGATTTGATCGAAGAATGCGATGGAGTAGTAGGCGCGGCGTACATGGTAGATGTCGGCTTGGAAAGCGGGATGGTGCTTAATTACTGAATTTGAGGGTAAACGATGGCTGAAATTAACAACTGCCTGCTTCCGGACGACCTGCAGTACCACGTGGAGTTCAACGTCTGGCTGCGTGACAATGGGGATGGAACCTTCGATATGGGGATGACTGACATTGCCCAGACTATGGCCGGATCCGTCATTCACTGCCGTGCGAAGGCGGTGGGCAAGAATGTCAAAAAAGGGAAAAGTGTAGCTACTGTAGAAAGCGGGAAATGGGTTGGTCCAGTAAAAACACCCCTGACCGCGGAAATCATGGTCTGCAACCAGGACGTTGAAGCTGATGCCACTATCCTGAACAAAAGTCCATACAAGGATGGCTGGATCGTCAGGTTTAAACCAAGCCTGCTGGAAGANGAAAAGGCAGACCTTGTTTCAGGAGAAGATGCTTTGGAAGGATTTAAGGCCTACATGAGTGAAAAAGAGCTCGGCGAATGTGTACACTGCGAGGGATTTGATGGGTAATATCCAAAATGCTGATTCGAAAAAATCCCTCATCTTGTCAGTCTTTACCCACCCGGCCTGCAGCGGGTGCGGTGCTGCAGTGGAAATGGGCTGGGAGCTTGTTCAGGATCTTGAGGGGATACAGTTGAAAACAGTCAAACTGGAAAACCGCGAGGGACTGGAAAGGGCTCAGCAATGCGGCATAAAAACTATTCCAACAATGATTATTTACAGGGGAGAAGAGGAATGTGAACGTATGGTGGGTCTTCCTAAAAAGAAGAACCTCGAAGAGTCCCTGAAACGTTATTTAGTTTGAAAGGAAATGTCAATCTACGCTGACGCCAAATACACAGAAGTACCTTTGGAAACAAANCAGGCACTTTTTGATGAAGTGAAAGCTGACATGCGATATGAACACCAGCTGTACGGCTGCTACGAATGTGGCATCTGCGTTGCTGCCTGTCCATCCGCACGTTTCTACGATTTCAGCCCGCGAGTTTTTGCCCAGGTCATGGCCCGTGAAGACGTCGATACCTTTTATGAACTNCTCAATGACAGTGTCTGGGACTGTTCCCAGTGCTTTTCATGTACACGTTGTCCTAGGCAGAACAATCCGGGTGCTGTCATCACCATTATGCGCGAGGTAGCGGTTAATCACGGTCTGCAGTCCGCCAAGGAGGCGCTCAAGTCTTACAGCCGNATCATCTACAAGATCATGTCCACCGGTACCCAGGTGGCACCTGACATGCTGCAGCCTGATTTCTTTCCGGATTGGGGTCCAGACGTAAAGCAGGTGTCTGAGAACCTCGATGTATGGCGCAGGTGTGTTCCTCCGGAAACGATGCACACCACGGAACTGGCGTGGGACGTCAGCGAAAAAACCCGACTCGAGCTTTACATGATATGGAAACTCACNGGCAACCTGGAAATGATCGAAAAAATCGATGAAGGTATCTTCATGATCCTCGAGGAGGTGATGGAGGAACTGCTGGAAGAGAATGGATACGACATTGACGATTTTGAGAACCTGCTTGAGGAGGACGAAGAATGATTTCAAATGCCTTAATTCAAAAATCATAAACGGTTTCATCAAAATAAAAGGAGATACTATGCAGCAGACTTCCGCAGATAAGGTCTTTAACCCGCCAACGCTTTCATCTCGTGAATTCAAACGGGATAATCCTCCACCCACTGAGGATTACCGGGAGAAGCTATTCGAGCTGGAGAAGGCCGGAGAACTTGAAGTCCAAAGGGTTCCGGAGCCTTATGTGGAATTGGAAACCAAATACGGGAGAATCAAGAAAATACCCTATCAGATGACTTGGCATCATAAATCCTGTGGTCAGTGCGGTCACATTCCGGGATACTCTACAGCCATTTTCTGGTTAAACCGGAAGCTCGGTTTCGATTACCATGACCCTCGTGATCAGACTTCCTGCACAGCCTGGAATTACTATGCGTCTTCAACATCTAACTCTGCGGCTCAGGCCGGCATCGCGGTGCGGAATTTTTCCCAGGCTAAAATCGACGGATACTTCCCAGTTATCCATTGCGGAACGAGTTACGGACATTACAAGGAAACCCGGGAGCAGCTACTACACTATCCTGTTCTGCGCAGGCAGGTGCGCAAGATTATGGACCGCCTGAAGATGCCCTTTGTGTTTCCCGAGGAAATTGTACATTACTCGGAATGGGTGCACGCTATGCGAGACCGGATTGCGGAGATGCAGGTACTCGATCTCAGTAATATAACCGTCACCGTCCACCCGGCCTGCCATTACCATAAGCTGGTAGTNGAAGACGCTGTCTATGATCGGGATCTTTTCGACGGGCAGCGGACGGCTGTCATCAGCGGACTGGTCGAGGCTCTGGGGGCCAGGGTGGGAGACTACTCAACCTGGCATGACTGCTGTGGTTTTGGGTTCCGGCACATTTTAGTCAGCCGAGACTTTTCCCGTTCATTCGCTACTACAAGAAAGATTGAGCGCATGAAAGAGGAAGTAAATCCAGATGTTACCCTTACACATGATACCGGTTGTGTAACTACATTGGACAAAAGCCAATTTGCCGCTCAGGCTCATAANCGCAACGTAGGTATTCCAGTGATGTCTGACGCCCAGTTTGCGGCTCTGGCTATGGGTGCACATCCATACATTGTCTGTCAGCTNCACTGGCATGGCGTCGATATGAAACCTCTACTTGAAAAAATGGGAATTGATCATAAAAAGGCATGGGCCGAGTTCGAAGTCCAGGCAGAAAGAATTAAAGCCGGTGAAATCGAATNTATAAGCTGGGAGGAAGCAGATGCCTGAAAATCCNNTACTGGTGATTGGAGGAGGNCCGGCAGGTCTCGAAGCCGCCCGAGGGGTGGCAGACCTGGGCTATCATGTTAAACTTGTTGAAAAGGCCGAGCGACTGGGAGGAATGCCGATCCTTGCGGATTATGCTGCACTAACGCCGAACATGGTGAATGCTGAGGAAGCTATGGGAGAGATGGTCCAGCGCATCGAAAATGATGANCTGATCGATATTCGGACTTCCACGGAAGTGATCCGGGCCTCCGGTTCTGCNCCTGNTCTCGAGATTGGTTTGAATGGGCCTGGAGGCGAGGAGGATATTCAGNCCGGTGGAGTTATAGTGGCAACCGGATTCCAGCATTTCGATCCAGGCAAGGAAACACAGATGTACGGGTATTACGAATTTGACGACGTGATCACCCTCGTTGATACCGAAAGGATGCTCAAAGCAGGAAAATTCGTGAGACCCTCTACTGGAGAAGCGCCGAAACAGGTTTGCTTCATTCAGTGTGTTGGCAGCCGTGACCGTCAGATCGGTAACCCGTGGTGCTCAAAAGTCTGTTGCGGAATCGCCACAAAGGAAGCCATTGAAATTCGTCAACTGNTACCTGATTGTAGGGTNTTCATCTTCTACATTGACATGCGTATGTATGGGTTCTGGGAAGATGAAATCTACTGGAAAGCCCAGGAGAAATACCACGTGAACTTCATCCGCGGGATCGTCACCGAGATCACCAAGCGTGGTGATCAGGTAGTGGTCAAGGGGGAGGACACGACCATGGGAAGACCGGTGGAAGTGCCCATGGATGTCGTCATCCTTTCGGTGGGCATGGAACCGAGCGAGGGGACGAAGAAGATGGCCGAACTGTTTCAACTGCCGTCGTCCCATGGTTTCATAGAAAGCATCGGCGGCGCCCTCAACACCGTTGTAACCAGTGTACCCGGTGTCTTCGTGGCGGGAGCGGCGGCTGGTCCGGCGGACCTGGAGGACTCTGTTTCCATGGGTGGCGCAGCAGCGATGAAGGCGGCNGCCTTTCTTCGNAAGGCCAACCTGCNGGTTGCNTAATGCTTTTTGATTCGCTGACNCATNAAGAAGTNGTCGATTCCGAATCAGCCCTGGAATTCATGAAGGAGGCCACCAAGCTGGCCAGTTCTGCTGACCTGGAGGACCTCTCTGAGCGGGTTTCACTCAAGGCGGAATGCTTCCACAAGTATCTGAACCAGACAAGCGTGGAAGACCTGGAGGAGGAACAGTTTGACCGGATCGTCCGTTTGATTTTTTCAATAGGACGCAAATCAAAGCGCCTGATCGCTGCCAACGGGTTCGAAAACCTTCGCGTCAGGATCAGTGAACTGCTGCATGGTGATGCACCTGTTGAGGAGCGCTTCAACGTTTTTGTCAAAGGTGTTGAAGGTGTTGAGGAAAAAATGCGGATTAACTTTGCCGGAGAACTGCTGCATTTCTCCATGCCTGAGCGTTACTGGCTCTGGACAAACTGGATCTGGGATCCAGATAACAACACGGGGGCTCTGCCGTTGGTGGTTCAGGAGGAAGTTGATTTGCTTGGAGACACTCAGGGTGAGACGTATCTGAGGGTAGGAGAGGCGATGGCTTACGTGAACAAGGTTGGAAACGAGCGAGGTTATTCCCGAGTGGGTCATGGAACTTATGGAATCGATGTCTTCCTGGCCTGTGTTTACGCAGTGTACATGTACACGGTTTTCAGAGTAAAGCTGTCTGATGAATTCAACCGAATTCTTCCGGAACTGCCTGAATTGACGCGCCGCGTGCTTGGAGTGCAAAAATTAGAATTGTAAGTTATGTCTGAACACAAATACGAAAAGTTTACGGAGAAGGAAGAGGCAGTTGTAGAGGGGATTGATATTTCCGGAATCTGGAACAGGATGTATGAGCCTCGGGAGCTTACGGAATATGATCTGACTTACATGGATAAAGTTACAGAAACTCCGGGCGCTGAATCGATGGGTTGGTGCTATCAATGCGCCAAGTGTGTGGGTGTCTGCCCGGTGGATCATGTAGGCAGTTATGGCCCGCGTAAGCTTTTCCGTAAGCTTCAGACTGGGACTAACCTTTTCGAAAGCGATGATCTCTGGCTATGCACAACCTGCATGAACTGCCTACGTGTTTGTCCGAAGGAAGTTGACATGATGAAGATCATGCCTGCTGTCCGGGAACAGGTTGTGCTCGAAGGAACCCTTCCGGGTGAACTCCAGGAAATGCTCCAGAACGTGTCCGAGTACGGAAACCCGATGGGCGAATCACCACGCAAGCGAGTGCGCTGGACAAAGGACCTTGAGCAACCTCCGAGAGATCTGTCGAAGGAAGACGGTTCAGAATCGGTGGAGGTACTTTGGTATGTCAGTGATTACTATGCCTACCACGGCCGTGGTAATGACGCTGCGCGTGCTTTGACCCGGGTATTTAATCGTCTGGAAGTGGATTTCGGTATACTGGGTACTCTGGAAAAATGCGATGGTGATTCCCAGCGCCTTGTTGGTGAAACTGGACTGTTTGAGGAACTGGCCCAGCACAACGATGAACAATTTCAAAAATACAAACACGGCACCCTCGTTGTCACTGATCCGCACGCGTTTAACGCCTTCAAAAATCATTATCCGAAAGTGACAGGCAACGAATACCGGGTCGTGCATTACACACAGTACCTGAGCAATAGGCTGAAGGAACTGAAACCATTGCTGGTTAAGCCTTACGAGAAAAAACTGACGTTTCATGATCCTTGCTACCTTGGCCGTCACAATGGCGAATATCAGGCACCGCGGGATCTGGTTGTCGCGATTCCCGGTGCGGAATTTATGGAGATGTACCGCTGCCGGGAACAGAGCTACTGCTGCGGAGGCGGAGGAGGGGGGATGTGGCTTGACGGGGTATCAGCAGATCACACTCGTGAACGCCTGTCGGAAAACCGTGTCCGTGAAGCAGTAGAAATCGGAGCTGAGGTACTAGTTGTTTGCTGTCCTTATGAGGTGTCCCGCTTCGAGGATGCAGTAAAATCAACAGACAATGAGGGAAAACTTGAAGTTCGTGACATTGCTGAAATCCTCGATTACTGTATGGATGGGGTTTAGGACAAAGTGCACAGACTGATAAAGTTTGTAGAAAACCCCCTTCTGAACAAACATCTGGAGCGTCAGGCTACTAGCCTGGAAATGGGATTTCTGGATCCATCATCGGAAGACTTTGAGGAAGCCCCTCAAATAATTGTCGCTGAACTGGAACACTCTCAAGCAATAAACAGGATCATTGACTGGAAGCGTCGCTGGCCGGAATGTTATGTGGCCTTATCCGTCAGTGAGCTGGATAGAGAACGATGGATTGCAGCAGAAAGTGCTGGTGCGGATCTGGTAGCCAACCGTGGAGCTTTGCCACGGCTATTGCGTGACAAGATGAAACTGCTTCAGCAGGGAGATTCACTGACGAAACAAAAGCTGAGGTTAAAGGCCAAGGCTGTTGTCAATTCTGGTGACGGTTTGGTAGGACGGCTTCCTGATTCACCGGAAGATCCGATTGCGGTGTTTCGTATGGGAAACCAACTCTGTGCCGTCCGGGATGTTTGTCCGCATGCAGGGTTTTCTCTTGCGGACGGAGAGTTTGATCCGGTTTCAGGTAGCATTACCTGTCCCGAGCACGGCAGCCGCTTCCAGGTATGTACCGGAGAAAGACTGCGGGGACCGGCGGATTATCCCTTGAGGATCTATCCGGCATTAAGTGAGCAGGAAGAGATCTGGGTGGAAATTGAACAGGAAGCATGATGAAACTTCCTGAAACAAAAAACGTGGTGCATGAAATGGGAACAATCCAGCTCAGTATTCAAATGATCCTTGAAGACTGCGGGATGGGGATTCCATTGAACTGGACTTGGCAGGCGTGTAAAAAAGTGAACACAGGTCGTTCATCAAAGCAGTTTGCATCCCTGAGCCGAGCCGAACTTAAAGGCCTGGGGCAGCTCTTCAGGAAACGTATTGTTGCAGATAGTTTTCGAAGGAGAAGAGAAACATTTTTATGCAAATAAACTTGATAAGGTACATATGAAAGTTGCAGTTCTACTGAAACAGGTGCCTGACCTGGCTGAGGAACTTGAGGTCGATGAAAGTGGCAAGGCTTTGGATACGGAATACATCAAATTTCGGCTGAACGAGTATGACGAGCATGCTCTTGAAGAGGCAGTATGTCTCAAGGAGGCCGGTCAGGCTGCGGAGATTGTTGCTTTTGCGCTTGATGGTGAAGAGGTGGACAAAGCGCTGTTTTCCGCCATGGCAAAAGGTGCAGACAAAGCGGTCAAGCTTACCGGACCAGAAGTTGAAGGGAGCAGACAGGCAGCAGCTCTTTTTGCTGAAACCTTGGGTATGGATTATGACCTGATCATGACCGGAGTGCAGTCGGTGGACGATCGTGATGGTATGATGGGGCCCATGCTTTCCTCGATGCTCAAGGTTCCATGCGTCAGTGTTGTCACCCGAGTCGAGGGCAAGGATTCCAGCGTCACTGTCCATAAGGAATATTTCGGTGGTTTGATGGCTGCCTTTGATGTACAACTTCCGGCAGTACTCGGGATCCAGGCTGCAAGACAAACTCCGCGTTATGCACCTGTGAGCAAGGTTCGTCAGATTCAGCAATCTGCCGTCATCGAGGAAAAATCTGCCAGCGGGGTTTCGGGCTCGGCCACAAGCAAGGTGACTACCATGGCACCACCGACCAAAACCGGAGGGGCAAAGATACTAGGTTCAGTTGATGAGCTGATGGAATTGCTGAAGGAAAAAGGGGTCGCATGAAAAAAATCAAATTCATACACAAAAAGGGTTAAATATGGGAAACGTACTGGTAATTACAGAACATATGAAAGGTGAGTTTCAGGACATTAGTTTTGAGATGTTGGGACAGGCTCGCAAACTGTCCGCCGGAGGTAGTTGCAGTGCACTCGTGTATGGATCGATGAAGGATCGCTCATCAGAACTTGGCGCTGCTGACCGTGTACTTTGTGTTGGAGGAAGTGATGATTTTAATCCTGAAACTTATGCCAGTGCCGCACTTCAAATAATACAATCCGAATCCCCTGATCTTGTTCTGGTGGGATCGACTTCTATGGGGATAGATCTCGCTCCAGTATTGGGAGTCTCGCTTGACCTTCCTGTAATTTCCTATTGTTCCTGCATTGAAACTTCAGGTGACAACTTCGAATTCACGAGCCAGCTTTATTCGGGCAAGATGGATGTCAAGTCAACTGCGCCGAAAGCAGTGGCAATGGTGCTGGCAGGATCCTTTTCTGCTGAGGATGGTAAATCAGGTGGTTCTGCAAGTGTTGAGAATGTGACAGCAGACTTTGGAGTCGGAAGAGTGCAGTTCAAGGAACTGATCGAACCCGAAGTTGCCGAAGTGGACATTACCCAGAGCGACATCTTAGTTGCGGTTGGTCGTGGAATCGGTGGCAAAGACGACATCGAAGTGGCACAGGAACTGGCTAAAAACCTGAACGCAGATCTGGCCTGTTCAAGACCTGTTGTTGATGCGGGATGGTTGCCCAAATCCTGTCAGGTCGGTAAGTCCGGACTTAAGGTAAACCCTAAAGTATACATTGCCCTCGGAATCTCAGGTGCTCCGGAACACCTTGAAGGGATGAAGGATGTCTCAACCATCATTGCAATCAACACTGATAAGAATGCTCCGATTTTTGATGTTGCTCATTACGGAATGACGGAAGACCTCTTTGACATCTGTGAAGAACTGGAGGATTCTCTTTCCTAGTACAAAATCATGTGAATTTCCTGAATCCTTGACTCAAAGGAAGCATGCTCAGTTCAACTGAACAAATTGCCTTCGTTCTTCTGGTGCTGGTCTGTGGGGGGGTGGCGTTCAAGGGTTTTAGGAGAATCTTTGTTATTGTTTCTCAGGGAAAGCCTTCTTACCGGACCGATGAGTTCCTATCGAGGCTGATCAAGGCCCTCATCGAGGTTGGTCTGCAGAAACCGCTCTTCAAGTCCCGACCGATTGTCAGTCTTTTCCACGCCTTCATCTTTTTTGGATTCAGTTTCTACTTGCTGGTCAATTTCAATGACCTGCTGGAGGCCTACGTCTCGGGGTGGACTACCATCGATAGCTCCCATCCTGTGGCGTTGGGATTTAATCTTTTTTCCGATCTGTTCAGTATCCTGGTTTTGATAGGAATAATTTATTTCCTCATTCGTCGTTTCATAGGCAAGCCCAGGGTTTTTGAATTCAATAGAAACGTCAAACTACAGACTAAAGTAGTGGGAGGAGGGATTCGTAGGGATTCTCTGATCGTTGGGATCTTCATCATCCTCCATGTTGGATCACGTTGGTTGGGGACTGCTTTTCATTTGGCGGAGCGGGAAACTACAGAATGGTCTTTACCCACGGCAAGCTTGGTGGCACCGTTATTTTTTGGCTGGAGCGGTTTGGAAACAGGAATCCATGTCACCTGGTGGCTTGCAATGGGCTTGATTGTCCTTTTCCTTCCTTATTTTCCAAGAAGCAAACACATTCACATTTTCCTGGCTCCTCTGAATCTTGCTTTTACCAATCGTGAGGCCAAAGGCAAACTTCTTGACCCAGTGGATGGGTCCAATCCTGGTGCGGCAACCCTGGATGAACTTCCCTGGAAACAGGTCTTTGATTCCTATGCCTGCATCATGTGCACACGCTGCCATGAGGTCTGCCCTGCGCATCAGTCTGGGACGCCATTGAGTCCTTCCGCACTGGAAATCAATAAACGTTATTTTATCAACCAGCATGTTTCCGGATTGGCAAAAGGAAGTACCAAACTGGATTTGCTGAAGGATGCAATTTCAGAAGACGCGGTCTGGTCCTGCACCACCTGTATGGCCTGTGTGGAAGTCTGTCCGGTTGGCAATGAACCGATGCAGGACATTCTCCAGATCCGCCGGAAACTGGTATTCGATGCACGGATGCCGGATGAACTTTCGGACGCCCTTCGCAGCCTTGATGAACAGGGTAATTCTTTTGGAGAGTCCTCACGAAAACGTACACGCTGGACCAGGGAACTGAACTTCGAGATAAAAGATGCTTCCAAGGAATCGGTGGAATACCTCTGGTTTGTTGGCGATTTTGCATCCTTCAACCAGAATTGTGTGGAAAATACAAGAAGGGTGGCAGAGGTTCTCAATGAGGCTGGTGTTGATTTCGGAATCCTCATGAAAGAAGAGAAATCGGCTGGAAACGATGCCCGTAGGGTTGGAGAGGAAGGTCTGTTTGATGCGCTCGCGGAGGAGAACATCAAGACCCTCGAGAATTGTGATTTCCAGCATATCCTGACTACTGATCCTCATACCTATAATACTCTGTTAAACGAGTATCCTTCAAAGGGTGGAGTTTATTCGGTGAAGCATTATTCAACGCTGCTGCTGGAACTGATTCTATCGGGGAGGATCAAAATCATCAAACCTCTCAAAATCAAAGGCACCTATCATGACCCCTGTTANCTTGGACGATACAATGGAATATTCGATGCCCCGCGTGAAGTGATGCGGCATTGTGGAGTTGAACTCCTTGAGATGCCCCGAAACCGAATCAATTCCTTCTGTTGTGGTGCAGGCGGAGGACAGGTCTGGNNAAAGGAACATGAGGAAATGAAGCAACGTCCCAGTGAAAATCGGATTGAGGAGGCCCTTCTACTCAATGTCGAATATTTCACTGTAGCATGTCCCAAAGATATGACTATGTATTCTGATGCCGTCAAGACCTCTGGTAACGAAGAGAAGATGGTAGTACGTGATTTGATTGACTATGTCTTTGAAGCAATGGATCTGCCGGAAGACTCAAGAAAATCAAACGAGTAAAAAAGGATATTNGACNTTTCTATAAATTGGCTTGATAAAATCAGCTACTCTGATAAAAATATCGCTATCTTTAAATGTTTTTGTTTCTAACAATTGAGCTAAATAAAGTACTTGAGTGAACTAAAGTAAAGAAAAGGTAATGTNATTAGATACAACTGCAGAGGAGCCTGACAGCATAAAAGCGGCTTTCNGCAACGGCTATGAAAGGCTGTTCGATCGGCAATGGCCTATCTGGATTGGAGGNTTACTGCTGGGAATGGGGAATGTGCTCCTGTTTGCCTTTGATAGACCCTGGACCGTCTCAAACGGTGTGAGAAACTGGGGTGACTGGTTTTTCAACCAAATCGGTGTAATTCAGATGAATGTCCTTCCTCCAACTCTTTTTACCAGTTCAGTACTGTGTTTCGGAATGATCATCGGGTCACTGGTGGCAGCATTGCTTGGCAGGCAGTTCCGGGTTCGTATGGCGCCAGCCAGGGAATTGTTCAAGGGGCTGCTCGGCGGAGTACTGATGGGAATCGGGGCTTCCCTCGCTTTCGGCTGCAACATAGGAGGTTTNTTTAGTGCAATCAGCGCACTGTCAATGGCAGGCGTGGTCATGATGGTCGGATTGATGGTAGGAGCATTTGTCGGGTTGAAACTGCTCATCTGGGAGATAGAGTATCTCCCAGCAACTTCCTGGGGGGTGCGACAAGTACCGAACAGGGATGACATGTCGGGTGTACCGAGTAGAGCCCAGCCAATTTCAGGGTTATTGGTTTTGCTGCTGTGTATCATTGTGATCTTCACTTACGATTCCTTTGATTATTCCGTAAGCGGCGGATTTNTGCTCTTTGGANTGCTTGTAGGCATCGTCATGCAGCGNACACGCTTCTGCTTTGTAAGGGCTTTCAGAGACCCTTTCATGACGGGTGATGCGGAAGCTACTAAAGCAGTTGCACTTGCGGTCATCATCAGCGTAACCGGGTTCACAATCCTGAAATGGACGGATTTGAGNTCCTGGGATGTTTCTGTATTACCAGGTTTTTGGATTGGNAGTCTGATGGGTGGTATCATCTTCGGGATTGGTATGTCCCTTAGTGGTGGCTGTGCATCGGGTACTATCTGGCGNGCTGGAGAGGGACAGGTTAAACTCTGGGTCACACTTGTCACGTTTGCCCTGAGTACGTCCTACTTCAGGGACTGGCTNGTTNCNAGTGGATTGAGGGCTAAACTTGGAACTGAGCTTTTTNTGCCTGATGTTATTGGTTGGAAGATGGCACTAATCATCATTATTGCCATAATGTTNTTTTGGTACTTGATGGCAGTTTGGAATGAAGTCAGCAAAAAATTGGTGGTGGTATAAAATTTTGGAATGAGGCTAGGAGACAAAACAATTTCCCAAGAAGGGCTCAACCGAATTGGGTAAAGGAAGGAGTCGAAAGCGAACCGTTAATTAAAACACAAAAGGAGGTNGTCATGAAAAAATAGATTATTTATTGTATGTTATATAATTGGCGGAATTGTCCGCTGAGTCTCCTCCCTGGTTTTGAAGTGGGAAGAGTAAGAATCATTAATTGACATTTATAAGGAGAAAGTTATGAAAAATAATTCAATTCTATTGGTAGCATTTGCGTTCTTAGCTGGAATAATTTCAGGATGTGTAACTACTGGCGGAGCAAAATTTGGAGCACCATCAAAAGGCATGAGTNCTGCGGAATATGAGTCTTTGGTTAGGCTGGACCCACAGAATACAATGAAGGCAAATTTTTCTGCAGTTAAAGGAATGGATGGATATTTCCTTATTGATAACCAAGGTGAAAGTACTATTTCGGTTGTAGACTATAATAAAGGGGAGACAATCAAAAAAATTAAGTTAAGTGACCCTCCTGGCACCTCTTTTAAACCCGCAGGGAATCATCACATTTTTGTAATTCCTGGCGGAAGATATGCTTGGTCTTCACAGCGATATGAAAAAGATGTAATGTGGACTATAGATTTAACAACCCATGAGGTAGTTGATACTTTCAGNTTAAGTATGGGAGGTAAAACAATAAAAGCACCCTTGCATATTGGATTTGCATACAAATCCCCTTTGGCGGTAACAGGTAACATCTTAGATAAAAAAAATGGATATCTTACTTTTTTGAGAACCGACACTCGCCGTCCTTCCCACATAGTTGATCTGAGTTGTTCAGGAGCTAGGGATGCAATGTTCACATTCGATGACTCAAAAGTTTTTACTACTTGCCAGCAAGAACCAAAGGGGGCTTCGATTGTTGACGTAAGTGGAAGAAAAGAAATCAAATTTATTCCTATAAAGGGAGGGAGAGCTGGAGGAATGACTCCCGACGGGAAATATTTTCTAGTTGGAGCCTCAAAGGCAGTTGTCCTAATTGATACTGCTACAAATGAAATTCACAAAACCATCAAAGTTCCTGGTGGTGGAGGTAATTTCACTTGTCTTCCAGATGGATCAAAGTGCTATGCAGGTTTAAGGAAAGACAATTCAGTCGGAGTAATTGATATGGCGAGTCTTGAACTGATTAAAGTCATAAAAACCGGCAAAAACGGAAACAGGCTATACTTAAATCCTGCAAACACCAGATACGGAATTTTTACTAACGAATCTGGTAAATCGGAAACTGTATCTGTAATTGATACCCAGAATGATGTCAAGATCATTGATCTTGAAACAGGTCTGAAACCTCATAATGTTGCTTTTAATCCAGAAGGAACACGAGCAATTATTTCAACACCAAAGGAGCCTGTAGCAACTCTAGTTGATACATCTGCAGCCGATCCTTCTAAATGGGAAGTGATCACCACAGACATTGATTCTGGTATAGAAAATAACGGCGTGCGCTGGGTACCTAAGTCCTAGTGCTATAAAATCTGCAATGAATAGATTTGATTCTAAAGATGATCAAATAATGCAAATTGCTGCATCAGAGTAGAATTAATATAGCTGGTGGTCGAATTTTACATATAATTTTCGGCCACCAATTTTTAAATGTCTTTCTACTCTCAAAAAATTAATTGTTTGTTAGCAAATAAAATATTTGCTCCAAATCTAATTCACAGTCTAGGAGAATTGAATGAAAATTATAGAAAATTTTTCAAGAAGAAAATTTCTTAACTATACGATGGTTGGAGGGCTAACAATTCCTCTCCTAACAGTAATTCCTTCATCAAATGACGCATATGGCGCAATTTTTCAAACCCCGAAAGATTTAGAAAACCTGACTGAATTAGAAAGCATGCATTTGCCTAAAATATCATTGCCACCAGTTGTTGAAGATGGTTCCCAAGCATCAATAGTTTGTAGTGTTAACCATCCAATGGATGAAGACCACTACATAAAAAGTATTCAAATTATGAATTTTGCAGATCCTATTGTTATAAAAGGGAAATTTTTCCTTACCCCTGTTAACGGAGAAGCATATTTAAGTACTCAAATTCGTCTATCTGGAGGTGAAGGAACAG
>PAVC01000038.1 GCA_002713885.1 Fidelibacterota bacterium | reverse complement strand
ACTTCACTGTTAATGATCGTTTCAACATGGTTTCCCAAAATATCAAAAACTGAGATATCTATGTTAGATCTAACCGGCACGTGAAAACGAATGGAAGTGCTAGGATTAAAAGGATTAGGAAAGTTTGGCAAAAGTGCAAACTCCATTGGCAAAGTATTCAGCTTTTCGCTACCAAGTAGTGTATTGTCTACGATTATGTGACTCTGAAAATTCTTCTCAGCCAGTTCATTCGGGCCCAGGTTGGTCAGGTTATTGCTCTCATCATGGATCAATACTCTGGCATTCCACTGACCCTCAGTCGTTCCTATCGGGAACACAAATGCGCCAGATATGTTGGAGGAGGAAAGGTTACTATTAAAATCACCAGAGGTTTCCATAATCTCACCACCATTCACAGGTCCGCCATTAAGAATCAGTCTTACCGTATAATCTAGAAGATAGTCGTCNGGATCGCTTGCACTGAGTGTNTAGATAACAGTNACCGCAGTCGTGCTTGTGTTAACNCTNTCNGCTGAAAGAGAAAAATTATCTAGCTCAGGAGCACCGCTGGCTGTGCCACAGTCACTAGGACAATTGTCCTCTGTCTCAGGNCCTCCGCAGACACCGTCTCCACAGCAGGGNTTNCCAGGAGGAACGTCCTCACAGTCGGGGACACNACCACCGCCACCAGCAGCAAAATCTCCTTTTAGGCATCTTGAGAAAAATGGGAATTCATCAGTAACCATATAATAATAAATACCCTCAGGAAATTCAGGAGTTACCCCAATTCTTCCATTACACTCATCTAAATCNCCNNGNCCNTNNACATATTCAAAATCTTGAGTAAAAGCACCCATTGGAATGGGAATATTTGGATTATTTGTTCCNTGACCCGGNCCACCTTCTAGGGCGGTTAAGGTATCTGGACGNCCTTCATCCGGCTCGGTTTTTAGTCTCCAACTCGGCTGAAGAGAGATAACCTCACTGNTTGAATCATTTGCATNGGCAAAGCCATATCTTGCGTACACAGGAAAACCATCTGATGCCCACCCAACAAGGGTCATGCTCGAATCATCTCCCAANAGATCCATNAGAAGTTCTGGCATGCCGTGGTAATGATATTCGCCAGAGGGCTGCACATGGGCATGGTTCATATCATCTCCAAAGTCAAATGTTTCATGTCCAAGGGCTTCTATATTCCATTGACCCTGTCCTTGTGCTAAACTACATACTCCATCATCATCACATCTTCCAGCCGTAGCCGGATCAAATTTTACACTATTTATCGCGTAGGCTATTGCACCTATAGGACCACCAGCAGCCACGCCTGTTTCTGAAACTAAAATTGGACAAAGAGTAAAGGTCTCATTTACATTTTGTTCGCTTATAGTATTAGGATTATTAGGATTAGGAAAAGTACCTACTTCATGATTAGGAATACCGTTNCCTGTAAGAATTCTATATAAATCATCAGAGGTCCAAGAAAAAATACTATATGCATTAACTGATTCATCATCATTATAAATTTGTTCATTAATATTATCTAATACACCACTTGTTGAATATTCTTCATCATCACATTGAGCATAGATCGAATTAATCACTAAAACTATCATTAAACATATTTTAATCATTTTATTTCCTATAATAAATTTGATCTTGGATAACTAATTGTAATAATTAGATACACCAAGATAGAGCAAGGTTAAAAAATTAGGTTAAGCAGCAATTTTAATTTTCTTGCTTTTTGATCTAGCCCAATAATAAGTACCAAAACCAGTAACAAGTTCAAATACAGTGAACAATATTATATTAACTGCTATACCACTTGCAAAACCATAACTATGAAGACCAATTGATAAGAGATTTACGCCAAACCAGGCCATAATCACGACGATATTATTTAATACCATCCCAAGCGCAAACTTGTCAGGTTTTGCCAGACCACTTAGACGCATGTGCACCATCATCAGCTGCCAAAGTACAATTAAAAGAGCACCATTTTCTTTAGGGTCCCAGCCCCAAAACCTTCCCCAAGACTGATCAGCCCATATTCCACCTAATATGGTACCGAACAAAGTAAAAAATAGAGCAATCAGGGTAACCCCAAACATATTATTATAAATACTTTTTAACCTTACAATATCCTCGGGTGTACGAATTTTTTCAATAAGGTACAGATGACCAATTAAACCAGCCATCAAAGATGATCCATATCCCAGTATTATTGTAGTAACATGTGTCGCTAACCAGAAGTTTGAGTTGAGCACAGCTACAAGCATCTCAAGTGTATCACCATCAGCTGCATATCCAAACCCGACATAATGAAGTAGAGCCCCACTTATTGACCCAATAAAAATACCAAGCCCATCTTTCCGAAGGTATTCGATAACCACAGAGAATAAGACAATAACAAAACCCACAAATATTACTGTCTCATAAAGAGTAGAGATTGGTGGACGACTCATAATAATCATTCTTAGAATGATTCCATATGTGTGCACTGTAAATCCCAATATCATTGAACCGAAAGCAATATTTCTAAATAAANCCGGGTGAACCATCCAGCTTATTCCTAATAAAATAAAGCCAAATAAATAGAACACCAGACTTATGGTAAAAAGGTTCGCCTTATTAAGCCAACTCTCTTGCTTAAGAATAGAAAAATTTACTCTCTCACTAGGAGAAGATAATACTCCGGTTTTGTAAGAATTTAGTGCATCGTCCATAGAACTAGAATTTTTCTCATATCTAGCTAAGAGATATGCTTCCATTGATTTTATAATTTTATCCTGGTGTGGTTCGATATCCCTGCCATCTAATAATTCCCATGGAGATATCCACAGCCCTGTGGTATCATTTTTANCAGGGGGAATAATCTTAAGCGCTTTGGCAAATTCATCCGTGCTGGTCTGCTGAAGATTATAAAGCAATAGAGCGACCTCTCTCTCTTGCTCTGTCCAGCTCTCTTCTGACTTGGTCAGTATATTCTGAGAGACATTAAAAAGGGATCCCCTGTGGCTCATGATATGCGCATAACTCGTAACCTCTCCTGGCTGAATATGCAGCTTCTCAGCGGTTCCNGGGTCATATACAGTAAACATTGGAAGNAGACAGCTAAGGCTTGGTGCTATCTCTCTATATTTCATCACGTTCTGGTATAACTCCACCAACTGGTTCTCGAAAAGATCCCTCTCTTCTTCTTTCTTCTCAAAAATATTTCTAATAAGAGACAGCTGCTTTTGTAGACCCGGTGAAATTTCGCTATAACTGTACTTGTGAAAATTATTTGTCCACTTAAGATCTAGTGCGTTAACAATGTCGGGGCTTCGAATATTAAATATTTTTTGTTCTAAACCTTTCTCAGGATAAATGAATAGATCCATCATCCAATCAATTGCTGATAGGTTTTCATGCTTGATTTTCCTTTTCCCATAAAATGCAAGCGCCTGATTTCTAGCATATGTGTCAAGCGGTTTTATCCTTCCCCCCTCTTGAATGGGTATATTTTTTTCAAAAAAATCCTTTGCATATAGCTCTGTAAAATCGAAAAATAGAAGCGAGACAATAATGAGGGATAAAATATAGGATTTTTTCATTTTTTATTTTTCTTCATAAGAGAAGGTAATTTAGTCAGCAGATGCAAAAGTAGTCCAATCGACATAATGATGCTCGAAATATAAGGAAAAAGTCTTCCATAGTTATGGACAGCAGCCAAAACAGTCGCCTCACCATCTAGCCCCTCAATAAATGAGGCCTGAAAGAAGGTATAACCCTTATGCCTAAGTGGTTTATTCATCTCAATCAGAACCGACCTCGGAACATTGTCCTCGATGAGATTTATTCTTGAGCTGAAGCTCTTTGCTACCTGAGTACCTGGATGCATAACCTTTTTAAAGTCTAGAAGCTCTATCGCNAAAGGTAAATATGTTTTCTTTTTTTGTATAGACATCACATATTGTTTTCCGTTGATGCTTAATGTTGCGGGAACGGATTGACCAAAGATCAGACCATAGATGCCATCACTATCTGTAAAGCTACCAGAAACTTGAAAAATAATTCCTGGACGGTTTTTCATGTCATCCTTATCTATGGGTATTTCTTTTAGTGAGATATTTTTTAGCATTCCCCTGTACTGAATATCAGACTGCCCTGAAATAGGTTCAAAAGTAGAGTTATCCATATATTCGAGTACCGTAATATCAAAATTTAGGTTCTCATGCCTAAGATTATTGCCTCTAACAAAAAGAGGCTGGCCAAACACAGTATATATATCATAGTTTTGTTCAGAGATATTGATGATTGCAAGCTCTGTATTATGATAATCATCAATAGTGTTTGATCTTGATCCTTCTTCAATAACCATACTTCCTTCTGAGCTAAATATTGCAGTTAGACCTGCGCCAACAAGAAGCATGACCCCTCCTAGATGAACAACGAGGATACCAATCTTTTTCATTTTCCACAGGTTTTGTTTAAACAGCATCGAAATAAGGTTCGTGAGCATAAGCGTTAAGACTATTCTCCCACCGGGTAGCGGAATTGGTCCAAATAAGAAAATATATGATGAAAAGTATCGCTGCTGAGATGCAAATAATCCTATGTCACGTTGTGAAACAGTTCCGACAACTACTAACACCATCAACCAAACTAGGCTGTATGCAAATAGCTTTGGGCTGCTTAATGCTTTAATGATCTCTTGTTTCACTACTGAACCTTATCGATTGATGAACAAAACTGTGTGAATATAGTTTCTAGCTCAATGATCCCTTGTTGACTTGCCGTTAGTTTAATAAAAAGAGTTGTCCCTTGCATTGGCAAAACAGCTGCCAATATCGCTTTGTCTTGACTAGAATCATTTACCAGTCTAAACAATCTAAAAGATCCGGATTTACTCTGGCCAACAATGGATTCGGTTTTTATCTCACTCTCTGAAATTGGACCTAAATCAATTTGTTTGCGCCATCGATTCACGTTAGCGGTTAATCCCCCGCTTTCACTTCCCAGAGAAACAATTGATAAGTCCCCAATACCTCTTGAAAAAGGAACGTCAAAGCTAGCCAAACGCATAGAATGTCCATCAGATGGCACCCAATTTTGTGGAAGGTCCCAGCTTATGCCGTTTATACTTTTCTGTATATCTTTTGGAGCTTCATTTTTTGAAATATTAAAACTGGTCTTTGGTAATCTATAGGATTTAACATGCTTATTTTCATCACAAGAACAAATGATAAATGCGAATAAAAATAACGCGAAATATTCTTTATTAAAGCCCATGTGGATTCAAATTTACCTATGATTGTTTTTTAGCAGAGAATGTTAATAACGAATTCATTATTTATATTTAAAATTCTAATCTGTTTTATTATATACGAATAGATACTGTATTAGAGCAATTATGTTAATTAATATCTCAAAAATAGTCAGCATTTTATTTTCCATGTAAAAGGTTACATATGGTGGAATAAGCATCTCCCAAATAGAGATATTCCCTTTTTCGGGCGTAATCATAAATAAATAATAATCAACAGTGTTAAATGGGGAAAACCACTTTATACCAACAGTCCTTGCAGTGATATAATCGGTAAAAAGATGTAATAAACTTCCTAGAAAGATTATTAAAAATATCCTTTTTATATCATTATCAACTCTTACATGACCAATGAACCATCCAATTCCGCAAACAATAACCCAAAAAAATGGCGTGTGCAAAATGCTGTGGTGGTCCGCCACTGTTTTAGACCAGAGACCGTCAATATCCGGTATGATAGCAGCAAACATCCAAAGAAATATCCACTTCCTATCATCTGTGTCAAACCTTGAAGCGATATATCCAGAGGCTATGTGCGAGTTAATAAACATTTATTTTATAAATGATTTAATGGATAGGATTAGTCTTAGATCAATTTTTCATTAATAAACTGCTGAAAAAAATCAATAACCGTGTCTTTTACAGGAATATAATCGATTGCTAATTCTTTTTTGCTTTTTGTGTTATTAAAGTGAACTGCATATCCAACATTTCTACTAACAAAATTTCGTTTTATACCGATCATAGGAGCTATCAACCATACTAGAAATTTTGGAGCTACTCTTTTGGGTATGGGATACTTGTTTCCAAATTCTTCTAGTAAATGTTTACCAATAGTTAGAAAATCCATACTATCAGAGGAGATTATATACCGTCCGCTTGCATCAGGATTGTAACCAGCATTCAAGTGTGCCTCNCNTACATTTCTTACATCAACGATTCCCAGCTTTATATCTGGGACCCCACTTTTCAAGTCACCATTACCCATCTGAAGCATAAATTTCTTACTCTCAAACTCAGAGTGCGGATTCAGCGCTGGTCCAAGAACCAGCGACGGGTTTATTACTACCAGGTCCCACCTGTTTTGTTCACCGCAAATTTTCCAAGCTTCTTTTTCGGCAACAGTTTTAGAATAGCTATACTCGCTCTGAGTCGGGGTCGATGATGTGTTCCACACGCTCTCATCAAAAATGCCATCAGGAACGTTCTTACTGTCAATGGTGTCACCATAAATTGCTGCTACACTGCTTGTTAATACCACTCGCTTGACGCTGGGTGTCTTATTCACAGAATCGAGTACATTTCTCGTACCATCAAGCGCAGGATCAATGAGCTCTTTTTGAGCATCTTTTGAGTCTAAAAAGAACGGAGAGGCTGTGTGAAAAACCAATTCGCAATCTTCCATTGCCTCTTTGTAAGACCCAGGCTCAAGCAAATCTGCTTCAAAATATTTTATATCTCCGTTTGACTCATTAGCAATCTTATCCAAATGCTGTCTTTTATTTTCATCATCAACATCTCTTATTGCAGCATAAACCGTTATACCTTTTTCTAACAAACCTTTTACTATCCATCCTGCAACGTATCCTGTAGCACCAGTGACAAGTACTGGATTTGATGTATTAATTTCTACCATTGTTTTTTCTGCGACTTTTTCTCCGAGATCCAGCAGGCCCTCTCCATCTATTTTTCTTTGATCTTCCTTTACGTTGATTATCCTTTTTCATTTTAGAATTTGATGGTGCAGACTTTTCTCTCGATATCTCAGCCTTAACATTTACACGGTTAAATTTTGTTCCGTTTAAGGTTTCTACCAGTTTTAGTGAAACCGATGAGTCGATCTCAAAAAAAGAAAATGTTTTCAGTACCTCTATTTTCCCTATTTCGTGGTCGCTAGAGTTTAAGCTTTCATTAATTAAACTAATTAGCTTTAAAGGATTAAGCCTCTGCTTCGTCCCAATATTAATATAGAACCGTGTAAAATTATTTCTTACACCACCTCGGCGTCCGCCAGTTTTCCTGTCTCTCTTAGAGCTAGACGATTTATTGCCCGAAAGGATATTAATATCTCTGGCATTTTTGTAGTAAGAAATAAATCGATTGAACTCAGCAGAAACAAAATGTTTTATTAACTGATCCCTGTCAAGCCCCTCAAGCTTCTCATTGATCGAAGACAAAAATGGCTCTATCTTTTCATTGTCTACCTCAATATTTTTTATTTTGTCTACCAGAGCATATAACTGTTTCTTGCATATGTCATCGCCCGTTGGAACGAGCTCTTTTGAAAACTTTATTCCTGATATTTTTTCAATATCTTTCAGTCTTCTTACCTCTCTTGAGTGGATTATAGCAATGGATATTCCTTTTTTTCCAGCNCTTCCTGTTCTGCCGCTCCTATGTGTGTAGATCTCTGGATCATCTGGTAAATTATAATTTATAATATGCGACAAATTGTTTACATCAAGGCCACGAGCGGCAACGTCTGTGGCAACCAATAATTGTAACCGGGCTTTTCTGAATCTGTTCATTACTTCATCACGCTGCGATTGAGACAATTCGCCATGCAAAGCATCAGCATTATACCCGTCTACCATTAACCTGTTTGAAACATCTTTTGTTTCTCTGCGTGTTCTACAAAATACTATTCCATAAATATTTGGATTAATATCTGCAATACGTTTGACAACCTCATACCTATCCTTGGCCTGAACCATATGATACCGATGGACCACATTTATTGCTGCTGTATTTATTGGGTCAACGGCTATGGTAACTGGATTGTTCATNTACTCTTTTATGATAGTGGTTACTTTTTTTGGCATCGTTGCTGAGAAAAGCAATTTCTGTACTTGCCCTGGTGCTTTTGAAAGAATAAAGTCTAGATCTTCTTTGAATCCCATTGAAAGCATCTCATCTGCCTCATCAAGAACAATCCTGTCAAGACTCGCTAGCAAAAGTTTCTTTCTTTTGATCATGTCTTTTGTCCGGCCAGGGGTACCAATAACAATCTGTGTCCCCTTCTTCAAAGCTCTTATCTGGGTTTCCATGCTGGCCCCNCCATAGACAGGTACGATTTGTATCTTGTTTAAGTATTTTGCATATTTTTTTAGATCATTTGTGATCTGCATACAAAGCTCTCTAGTNGGGCATAGAATAAGTGTCTGCGGGATTTTATTTGACACATCTGCCAGATGGATTGATGGTATCCCAAAGGCCGCTGTTTTCCCGGTGCCTGTCTGTGCAGCACCAATAAGATCTTGGTCTGAGTCCATCAGAAGTGGTATTGTCTTTGACTGGATTGGCGTAGGAGTGATAAAACCAAGCTCATTAAGAGCTTTGGTTATATCTTTTTTAAGTTTTATTTCTAAAAAGTTTTGCATTGTTATATTTTCTCGACTGTTTTTATAATTATTACTAAATCAGTCTAGAAAACATCACCAGCTATAGAACGGGTTTAATAGTGTGTCTGNAAGGCTGCGTTAGACTCTGAATTTAATTATATTTTATTTATGTCACTATGGAATTGGACCAACTATAAAATCCATACGAATCTCTTGCCCAAAGTCTGGAGTAAATTCTTGAATCGTACTCTGGTCTAGATTATATAGACCTAGTTTGCCACTTACGCCAACAGAATCTTTTTCCTGCCACCAGAGCCGGTCTATACCATCCTCATTAGCGTCTGTAAAAACAAACTGATAAAGCCCCGGATCCAGGCTAATCTTATTATCGTAGGCTGTAGTGTCTAAAAACATATATTCAGAATATAATATGTTTCCATAATAGTCTCTAATCTGGTACGTGTTTTGCTTTGCTCTATCAAGATTGTTTGTTGTTAATTTTAATAAAAATTCACTNGGTAGAGTGCGGGGTATTCTAACCTGAGTAAATAGTATATTATCTACTGGGCTCTCATCCTCTCGTCCATTTAAAGAAAATGCCTGTATAAAAAACCTTTGATCCGCGTTCAGACCAGACCAATCGTTTANAGGTAACTCGATTGTTAATTTTTCAAGGAACTTTATACTCCCTCGCCATCTATAGATTGCTNTTTTTCCTGATTCGAGACCATAAATAAATTTTATTCTGCGAACTTCTTCTGAACCAATATTCTTCACAATNACTCTCGAACTAGATAGCGTGGGATTAATCCTTGAATATTGGTCTTTTGAACTTGGGTTAATAATATCTACTATTTCTAGGTTTCGCTTAAAATTTGGTGGGCCAAATGAAAATAATTGGTGGCTCATCCTGTAGATTCCTTTGTTCTCTTTCTCATCGATCATTTTTTCAATCTCATAATCAATAGAAATGGTCTGGCCAGGGTTCACCAGATCAGTAAGCTCAAAAACATATTCGTCTACTTTTGTACCTGGGCACCATCCGGCCCTATCATATGGCCAGGTTCCGCCCTGCGGGTAGATTGGATTATTTCCACAGTCTTTCCAAACGTTCCAGGTGAACTCTTTAAGGCCATTAATGACATAAGAGTGAGACTTGTTTACCCATTCACAGCAATATTTTGGCCCCTCATGTCCGTGACCTGAGATAATTGCTTTTATGCTAAATCCAGATGCAAGTGGGTCGAGATCGATTTGTTTTGTTTTTAACACATTGTTATTTGATATATCACCATATTTATATGTATAGCCATAGTGACCATCATATTCTCCAAGAGGGTAAATATTTTTTACAGACATCTGATGTCTGAATGGTGTTCCACTAATAAAATAAAATTTTAGGTCTAATAGTTCTTGGTTGTTACCGATATGTAAGTTCCTCTTGCCTTTTAAAAGTGGGGCATAGTCTGTTATATCATAAATCCACTGCCAACCATTTACACCACCCATTACCAGCCTCTTTCCATATGGAGTTACAAAACTTCCCAGCTTAAATACCTCAGTCGTATCTTCTTTTGGGACATGGAGAAGTGCATCCCAGATATAGTCCCACTCTCCACAGTCATACTTATCTCCTTTGGTCNCTGGATCGCACTTAAGTGTTTGCACCATCAATATTTTTCTCCATGACCANTCCTCATCCGGAAAATCAATCGTTGCCTTATACTGCGCAACCCAGCCTTCAGGGCTAGGCGTGTTAAAACTAATAGGATGNATAATTAAAGTGTCTTCAANACTAATATCATTAGCAAAAAANTGACCACTAAGAAAGACTATAAAAAAGAAAGTTTTTAGAAGTTTTTTAAGAGAAAGAAAGAAAATAAATACTCTAGGGCTGCACTCGAGTAAAAACAGGTTTTGCATCTTCCGATAATGAAGAATTATATTTGTAACCAGCCATATTAAAATCAAGAATCCGGTCTGCAGNCTCAATCCTGTTTTCAACAATAAACCTAGCCATCATACCCCTAGCTCTTTTAGCAAAAATAGATATCATCCTGGTTTTACCATTCTTTATTTCCTTGAACTCAGGGGTAANNATATTGGCATTTAGTGAGCTATTGTAGATGGATTTAAAATACTCATTGGAAGCGCAATTTATTACTGTCTTATCCTTATGCTCCTTAAGCTCTTGAGAAATAGCGACTGANAGGCTATCACCCCAAAACTCGTATAAATTTTTTCCTTTTTTATTATTGAGCCTTGTACCCATCTCAAGCCTGTATGGTAACATTAAATCAAGTGGCTTCAGTACTCCATAAAGCCCAGAGAGTATACGCACCTTATCCTGGGCAAAAATGATATCTTTTTCGGATAGATTGTCAGCGTCAAGCCCGGTGTATGTGTCTCCTTTGAATGAGTATACCGCCTGCCTAGAAATATCAGGAGAAAAATCCGATGTCCAATTCTGAAATCTTTCCCAGTTCAGCTCTGAAAGATTCTCGCTTATTCCCATTAGAGACTGTAAGCCTATTGGATCGAACGATCTGAGTATCTCAACGAGATTTTCTGAGTGATCTAAAAATACTGGCTTTGTGTATGCTGAACCATTGGAACTACACTCAGTGGACAGTTTTTTTGCGGGTGACAATACTGTTATCATGCTATAATTTATGAAAAGAATACACTAAAAATAAAATATATGTTTAATGATAATTATAATAACAGAATATACCTGNACTATAAAGGGATATAACAAACCGTGTTAGATGAAAGGATCATAATAAAAATAAAACATGTTACTAATGGTCCTAGGTAGACTCTACCAGTCATTCGATAAAAATATCTATTAAATATAGGAAGAATAAAGATCATTGGGACAACACCAAAAAGTAGGTTTACATATAGCCACTGAAGATTAGTCTCTGTCCAAAATATCTTTCCAGTTAATAACAGACATACATACTGGATCAACAGTATAATGATTAACCCTAAGGTAGTTGCAAGTCCAGAGAATAACATTCCCCTAATCTCGCCTATTCCTTTATAAAATATTGATCCATTTACTCTCAGTGAATTTGATAAGAAAAAGAGGAAAAATACTGGTATATACATTAGCCATACTATCAAGACATCTGGCTGAAATATTCGGACACCAATAAAAAGAATCCTGTAGTCTACGTGAAAGATATAATAGACCAAAGAGAGGATGCCGAAATAGGATAAAAATACTAAAAGGGAAAGGATAATGGTTTTCCCTATTTCCATTTTTGATAAAGATATCATTCGTTCGATAACGGTTCTATCATCAGAATTATGAAAAAACTTATTACTAATAAAGAAAATTACTAGCCCTATAGTACCATTCAACAGCGCCCAGAGCATCACAGCATTATTCATACGCTGAGGAAAAAACCACGTAGCGACTCTTGTTGATGCGTCTGTAAATAGTCGGAGAGACAGGTTTGACATGGGGATAAAAGACACACTGGCAATAAATGCGGTCAAGAAAAATATCACCCAGAATACGGTTTTCGCTTTCCCGCTCGGACTGGGTAATGCATCAGCCATAGGTTTTTTTATAGTTCTAAATACCTTAGTCCTCAGAAACAAGCTCGTTAGAGGAACAATCATGAGCATTGAACATATGAGCGAGACAAAAGTAAACAATTCTTTCCAATACCAGACCTGATTTTTACTGCTTAAACCTGTGTTTAGTAAAAAAACTTTATTAAAAAAATTGAGCTGGTTTTTGGTGGCCTCTGAACTATACGGCTGAAAGGGATGCAAAACTTTTTCATTGTGAACAACCCTTAGGGTTCTGTCTTC
Source organism: Fidelibacterota bacterium (assembly GCA_002713885.1). GTDB lineage: Bacteria > Fidelibacterota > Marinisomatia > Marinisomatales > UBA1611 > TMED80. The sequence continues at coordinate 552 of PAVC01000038.1, read as the reverse complement.
TAGCGCCCCATAGTATCTTCCGATTGACAATGAATCATTAATTTTATCTTTCAGGTTTAGTCCAGAATTAACCAGACCAATTGCCTCTGGCGCATAGCGCATGTCGCCGTTACCATTGATATTTCGAAATGCTCCCTCATCATGAAAGGCATAGCTGAGCCCTGTGTTCGACCTAATAAACGCTAGATTTTTTTCTTCTAGTCCTCGGTAGAGCATTCCAGATATATAGACAGAGTGGAGCTTACTTTTTGTCTCTCTGAATATTGCTTCTTTTCCAAAATACTGTGCCCCACGAACTGCCGCAAGTCCGCCTGCAGAGTGCCCTGTTGCTGCGATCCTGGTTTTATCAATATAGTTCAGGTTCGAGGTATTATAGATATAGTCAACTATAGCATACATTCCATATCCTTCAGAGGATGCGGATGTCTTGCTCATAGATGAACTGGAAAAGCCTTGCGAGTATGGGTCAACAGCAACTTGATTAACAAGACCTTTTTCGGCAAACGCATTTAAGGTGTTATAAACCGTTGCTTTAGAAATACTATGGCCTTT
>PAVC01000037.1 GCA_002713885.1 Fidelibacterota bacterium | reverse complement strand
AGGATAAGATTCGATTTTTTGATTTACAAAAAGTTATTTGTCTGGTTCTATTGTCCGCTGAATTTTAAAGTTATCTGTTGGCCTAGTATACCAGTTTCCTGCTAGGCGGCCTATAGGATTAAGTTTTTCAACATCAATCTTTCCATCTACAATAACACTATCATCTATATGAAATAATATAATAGTCCCTATAACAATAAATCCACTTCCAGCTTTACCATTGCCTATGTTCACTATCTGGTTTAGTTTGCACTCGAAGCTTATTTTTGATTCAGATAAGCGTGGGGGAATAATTTTTTCTGATGGCAATGGATTTAACCCAGCCACAATAAACTCATCAACATCACTTTCATAGTCGGTTGAACATTTCACCATTTTTTCTGCAAATGATTCTGATACAATGTTAACCACAAATTCTTTTGTGTCTCGTATATTAACAAGGGTATCCTTTTCTGACCCGTCCCATCCCCGTCGGGCTGGGGCAAACATAATGGTTGGGGGACTTGAGCACACACCGTTAAAATAGGAAAAAGGTGCGATATTATTTTTTCCATCTTTACTAGNAGTAGAAACGAAAGCAATAGGTCTGGGAACAATTGACCCAATCATNANCTTGTGTGTTTCTTTGAATGGAATAGTATCTGGATCGAAAATCATCAATTAATTTTTCCAAGAAAAAATATAATCNTTGTCATCTATTTCTTGGGTGGCCTCTGTCATTTTTAATGGGCTAAAAGTATCTATCATCACNGCAAACTCGGAGGTNTCTTTTAGATTTAGTGATTCTTCTATTTTCCCTGGTTGCGGTCCATGAGTTAGGCCCATTGGGTGGTATGTAACAGACTCCGGCTCAATGCCTTTTCTACTCATAAAATTGCCCTCAACATAAAATATCAACTCTTCGGAATCAACATTGCTGTGAGCATATGGAGCTGGTATCGATTTCTCATGATAGTCAAATAATCGGGGGACAAAAGAGCAAACAACAAAACCTTTTGATTGAAATGTCTGATGAACTGGTGGTGGCTGGTGNACCTTACCAGTTATTGGCATAAAATCTTTAATGTTAAATGNCCAGGGATAGTAGTATCCATCCCAGCCTATTAGATCAAAAGGATGGTGTTGATATTGGTATGATTGTATGATGCTATCATATTTTACATTTACTATNGCCGAAGAATTTTCTTTAGGATCATTAAATTTAGGTGTTGCTATATCTCTCTCTGAAAAAGGGGAGTGTTCTAACAGTTGACCNAATTTATTTCGATATCGTTCAGGCGTTTCAACGGGAGAGGCTGATTCTATAATTAAAACTTTCATAGGCTCAGTTATTTCTAGTTGCCATATAATTCCACGGGGGATTACNACATAATCACCAAAAGAAAGATTTATACAACCAAAATTAGATCTAAGTATTCCTTNTCCTGAGTTTATAAATAATATTTCATCCGCGTATGCATTCTTAAAAAGATTTTTCATAGATGTATCAATATGGCATTTAGAGACTATTATGTCTTTATTAAGAAACAAGGGTATCCTGGAAGAAATTGCATCTCCCTGAGAGNTTATAGATTCAGTTTTTAGATGATAGTGTTTGTGTAATTTTGAAGCGAGTTGAATCTTATTCTTAATTGGGGTTCCAATTTTCGTTATTGCAGTTGGCGGATTAACATGATAAATATTAGAATACATATGGCTAAAGCCTTCTCTACTAACGAGCTCCTCCCAATATAGNTTACCACNGGNATCTTTGAATTGGATATGNCTCTTATTTGGTATTTGACCTCTTTTTTGATAAAACGGCATATCTAATTATATAATTTTATTTTCCAAAACACCTAATTTTTCTATTTCCATTTTCACCACATCATTTTTTTCAAGCCATCCACCGGTATTTTCAGGACGTAGTTCAAGAATGCATCCGGTCCCGACAGTTCCNGACCCAATATATTCTCCAGGAATTAATTTTGTGTTCATACTAGCGCGCTCAATCATTTTGCCAAAAGAATGATAAAGGTCGTTAGTATTACCATCTGAAATTTTTTTATCATTCACATGGCATGTCATTCTTAGATGTAGTTTTCCATTTTCATCCCAGGAATCTTCCAGTTCATCTGGNGTTACCATATATGGNCCAAAACTAGATGCAAAATCCTTCCCCTTTGCTGGCCCGAGNCTCATAGGCATTTCTTCTCGCTGCAGGTTGCGCGAGGACCAGTCATTTAAAATAGTATATCCGGCAATCACATTTTCTGCATCCTCAGCCTTAATATCTGTACCACCATTTCCAATGATAACAGCAAATTCCAATTCAAAATCTAACTCTGTTGTTTTGGAAGGATAAGGAATTTCAGCCCCATGGCCATAACAACAGTTTGGATTGGAGAAATAAAATATAGGTATCTTGTACCAGTCCGGATTCATTTCTAAACCGCGGAGCTTTCTAGCGGCCCGGACGTGTTGCTCAAACGCATAAAAATCTCGGAAGGCGGGAGGGTCAGGTACTGGAGGTAGAATAACTAAATCTGATTCGTTATTAGAAAAAGAATTGATATCCAAATTCATAACATCATCTTCTAACTGTTTTAATATTGAATAGTTTTGGTCCCAGTTTACTAGGCTTTCTTTTAAAGTTTTAGGCAGTGATAAAAAATGATCATTATTCTGATCATNGCTAATCCACTGTGCTGCGTTGCGAATATCCACGATTCGGTTTTCAATCTTAAAACCAAATCGGGGTGAAGGGTTATTGTTTTCCGAGTATGTTAATAATTTCATTTTTTGGATTTTCTATTCATTGTGTTAAAGGTTNCCACGNAGGGCNTGTTCTCTTTCGATNGATTNAAATAATGCTCTAAAATTACCTTTGCCAAAACTATTAGATCCTTTTCGCTGTATNATCTCATAAAAAAGTGTGGGCCTGTCTTGAATCGGTTTGGTAAATATCTGTAACATATATCCATTNTCATCTGAATCTACAAGGATACCTAATTCAGCAAGTATATTTATATTTTCTTGTAAATGACCGACCCTTTCTGAAAGNGTATCATAATAAGATGGAGGTGTTGGTAAAAATTCAACACCATTTGATCGCAGTTTTTTTACTGTTTTAATAATATTTTTTGTAGATAATGCTACGTGTTGAACTCCNGCACCTTTATAATAATCAACAAATTCTTGAATTTGAGATTTTTTTAGCCCATCTGCTGGTTCGTTAATGGGCATTTTGATTTTCTCGTTTTCATTGGCCATTACTATAGACCTGAGAGAGCTATACTCAGTTGAGAGATCTTTATCGTCAACGGACCAAAATCTGTGCCATCCAAAAACCTTTTCATAAAAGTCNCACACTGNCTGCATAATGCCATCAGGCTGGTTTCCTACTACATGATCAATATGAATAATGCCAACGGAGTTAGTTGNAATATCCGAGTCCATCTCTTCATACCCAGGNAGAAATACACCATTATAATTATTTCGCTCCACAAAAGTATGGGTGGTGTCACCATAGGTTTTAATAGTTGCAACGACTGCTTCGCCTTTATCATCCTCAATCATTTTTGGTTTGCTAACACTTTCAGCTCCTCTTGCTGTTGTTTCTTTCCAGGCATTTTCTGCATTATCTACTGAAAAAGAAACGTCTTTTATTCCGTCTCCGTGCTTATCGATATGTTGTCCTATTGGTGTGCCTGATACTAAAGGAGAGCTTAGCACGAACTGTACCTGATTTTGTTTCATAACATAGCTAACCTTTTTACGATTTCCTGTTTCAAGTCCCATATAGCCAACCGGTTGAAACCCAAGAGNATTTTGGTAATAATGTGCTGCCTGCTTAGCATTACCCACATAAAGTTCGCAATGGTCAAAAGAGTTTATCTTATAATTTTTCATAATATTTTTAAAATTATAGACATGCTTTCAAAGCTTCAATAAACCCATAGTTTTCTTTTTCAGTCCCGATAGATACGCGTATACTATTTTCCCATCCAAAAGATGAGAGTCTCCTAACAATTATTCCTCTTTCTAATAGGTTATTTGAGATGAATTTAGCTTCTTCGCTATCTTTCCATATAGTTGTAATAAAATTTGTATAGCTTGGAATGTAATTTATCCCAAGTGCATTAAACTCATTGGTTAAATAATTAATTCCTATACTATTCATCTTAATAGTTTTATCTAAAAAGTTAGAATCATCCAACGCGGCAATTCCTGCATACTGAGCAGGTAATGAAGGCTCAAATGGTGGTTTTACTTTATTAAGGTTTTCTACAAGCTCTTCATGTGCGAAACCATAGCCTAATCGCAAACCTCCTAAACCGTATGCTTTTGAAAATGTTCTGAGCGTGATAACGTTATCATAGCGATAGTGCATAGAATCAGGATAGTCAGGTTGAAATTTTGCAAACTCGTAGTATGCCTCATCAAGAATAATTAATACTCTCTCAGGAACATGAGAATAAAACTGATCAAAGTCAGATTTGTTTATATAAGTCCCCATAGGATTATCAGGGTTAGCAATATATATTATTTTTGTATAGTCTGTTATTTTTTTGGCCATTAGTTCAAGGTTATAGTGATAATCTTTCATTGGAACCCAGTGAACTTTTCTTCCAGATGCATTTGCTAAAACACGAAATCCAATGAAAGAACCTTCGGCGGTTATTATTTCATCATCATTGAGCAAAAATGTTCTCATAATTGTAGACATTATTCCTTCAGATCCTGAACCAATAACTACGTTTTCTTTTTTGATGTTAAATATTTTAGCTAATTTATTTCGGAGGTTATATCCTGAGGCATCAGGATATCGGTTTAGACTGCTATATGTTTTTTTTATGGCTTCTATAGCTAGCGGGCTAGCTCCATGCGGGTTTTCATTTGATGATAATTTTATATATTTTTTATTTTCATTTTCTATTTTGGCCTCATGGATAGATTTACCGGGTTTATATTGCTCAAGTTTTTTTATGTATGATGGTACAAGTGGCATATTAGATATTTAAGCCTTGTTTCATATTTAAAGGTTCACACCATTAAATTTAGGCCTATAGATATTAATGAAGTTATTCAATAGCAAAAAATTTATTCTGTCACTAACTGCTTTTTATGGAATATATAATATTTATTCATGCGCAGCAATTCAATCACCGTCAGGAGGGCCTAAAGATAGTACTCCGCCAATTTTATTAACGTCAATTCCTGAAAGTGGTTCTACTCAATTTTCAAGCGGGAAGGTTGACCTTATCTTTTCCGAGTATTTACAGGAGAAGTCAATCAATAATGCTATTACAATACTTCCAACAACAAAATCTCCGGCAGAGATAAAATATAAAGGGGATATGGTTTCTATCTATTTCCCTGATAGCTTACTAAGTAATCAAACCTATATAATATCTATTAATAGAGAATTAAAAGATGAGCATGGAGTGCCTATAGCACAAGGTATCCAGCTTGCATTCTCAACAGGTGAAAGAATTGACAAATCAGAAATAAGCGGACAGATATTTTATAATGGGAAAGCATCCAGCTTGTTGTGGAAAATAAGNGACTCTACAGANCAGGTTAATTTTTATAAACGTTTACCAGACTATAATATAGATGCCAGTGATGATGGAGAATATGTATTTAGCTATCTTTCACCTGGGTCTTACAAAGTTGTAGGAGTGGACAGATCTATATCTGGTAGATCACTTGATCCTGGTTATGCGGTATATGGTCTCCCGTGGAATGATTATATAACGATTGACACTATTAATATGGTCCAGACCGGAATAAACATGTTAATATCTGATCAGCCGCGCACTACAAGGATATTAAGTGCTCAGTGGGTTTCCAATAGATGGGGAATGTTGACGTTTGATTATTCTATTGATCAGTACAAAAAAATTATACTTGTTGATATAGTATCAGACAGNTTTGGAGTAAGAGCAAAAACGTTTATTGATAACAAAGAAAAAAATATTTTACACTTTGTTATCCCTGATTCAATCAAATCAGGTACAAAGACTATAATTGATGTCGCGCCTGTATATCAAAACACCTATACNGTTATNGATTCAGGGAAAATATTTGCACGTATTCCAACTGAGAAAGACACATCCTATATTTCAATTACGAACCATAATAATAGTTCAGTATTAGATATTGAAGAGAATAATATTCTTCCCTTAGACATTCACTTTTCTAAAATTATGGATAATGCAAAACTAGATAGTGCAATTTCACTTTTCAAAGATTCTACATTGTTAGATATAAATATGGTTTGGAAGAGCCCAATGCATCTTGTGATTACCCCTATTAGTAATTGGGAATCTTTATCTGAATACTCGTTAATAATTATAAGGGATAAGCTTTTTTCAACAATGGTTAGAAGCATAGAAGATTCGATAAAAACAATTAAAATATCAACATCTAGGTTTAAAAAATTCGGGAGTTTGACAGGCAATATTATTACACCCCATTTCAATCCCCTTATTGCAAAACTATCAACTTTTGAAAAAGAAAATTTATTTCATAATGCTTTAGTAAATTCATCGTCATTATTTAAAATAANCAAGATACCTGAAGGNAAATATTATTTGTTATTTTTTTATGATAAAGATGCTAACANAAAATATTCTANTGGCCACNTGTCTCCATATGCAACGTCTGAGTGGTTTGANNTCGCACCTGATACAATATCTATAAGGAGTAACTGGGATATGGAAGTAGCTGANATAAGGCTTACAAAATAGCGTATGCACTGTGTAATACTAGCAGGCGGAAGTGGCACGAGGTTTTGGCCATATAGTAGGAAAGATAATCCTAAACAATTGCTTAATATTGTTGGCGATCAGTCAATGCTGCAAATCACCGTTGATCGTTTACGTAAGCTAAAGTCTACAAGTGAGATTTATATTATTACAAAAAAAGAGCTTTATGATCCGATTTTAAATAATGTAAATAACATAAACCCTGAAAATATAATTATTGAACCCAGTTCCAAAAATACGGCGCCAGCAATTGGTTTGGTTGCTCAAAAAATCTTTATAAAAAACAAAAATGCTATAATGGGCGTATTCCCAGCAGATCATTTAATAGTTGGGCATAAAAATTTTGAGAAGTCTTTAAATAATGCTGTTAGACTAGTCAAAAAGAGAGACACTTTGGTAACCATAGGAATAAAACCCACTTATGCTAGCACTGCGTATGGGTATATACAATATGAGCCTGATAATAAAGATAAAATAGGATATCATGTAAAAACATTTGCAGAAAAACCGCATGAAAAATTGGCAAAACGGTTCATAAAAAGTGGTGATTTTTTGTGGAACGCAGGAATATTTGTATGGCAAATAAACACGTTGTTATCTTCAATAGAAAAACATATGCCGGAGTTATATGATACACTTCTAACCATAAGGGAGCACTTAGAAAGTTCTAAATCAATTGATAAATTATGGGAGAGTATAATACCTCAGTCAATTGACTATGGGTTGATGGAGAAAGCAAACAATATTTTTGTTGTCCCAGCAGATTTTGAGTGGAACGATCTAGGATCATGGGATTCTTTGTATGAAATCTTCGCTAAAAAAGACGGTGAAAATGTTATAAGAGGTTCAGGTACTGTTTTAGATGGTAAAGGTAACCTAGTTCAATCAAATGGAAAGTTTACAGCTATAATTGGGGTAGATGATTTGGTTGTTGTAAACACAGATGATGCTACCCTTATAGTACCAAAAGATAAGGTGGAAAAAGTAAAAGATTTAGTTGGTTGGCTTGAAAAGAAAAATCATAAAAAATTATTATAGATGAAAAACAAAGAACTATTAGAAGCGTTTCATTTATTAGCTGAAAAGCTTGAAATAAAAATCATGAAGGGGAAAGGTGATTTTTCAGGAGGAGACTGTGTTGTTAATAATGAAAACGTAATTGTTATTAATAATAATAAGCCTATTGAACAACGGTTAAATACACTTGCAGGTTGTTTTAAAAAGCACAATTTAGACGGTTTATATATCATCCCAGCGCTGAGGGAGTATATTGACAATGCTAACAGGTTAGATTTTTAATTTTCTTGATTTGCAGTTGTCCTAGGTTTACTATAAATAATGTTCTTAGCTAATTATTTTATTCAGAAAAAGGAAAAACTATGAAGCAATATGATACTGGTGACCTAAGAAATCTCGCAGTCGTTGGCCATGGTGCATCAGGAAAAACTACTTTAGTAGAGGCCATGTTGGTATTAGGAAAAGAAGTAAATCGTATGGGGACTATCGAAACTGGGACGACGGTTTCTGATTATCACCCGGGAGAAAAGGAAAGACAAATTTCTATCCACTCAACCCCACTTCATATGGAATGGGATCAAAAAAAGTTTAATATTATTGATGCGCCAGGTTATTCAGATTTTATTGGAGAGGCCATCAGCTCACTAGCCGTAGTTGATATGGCCGTGGTTACAATTCACGCAGTAAATGGTATTGAGGTAGGCACAGAAACGATGTGGAGCACTGCCACAGAGTTAGGTATCCCAAAAGTTTTAGTTGTGAATGGACTCGATAGGGAGCATACCAAGTTTGACGATATATTGAAACAGGCAAAAGAACGCTTTGGGAGAAATGTTTTCCCAATGCAACTTCCAGTAAATTCTGGCCCCGGTTTTAACCAAAATATTGATGTTCTTCGAAGAGAGTTAATAACTTATAAAACTGATGGTAGCGGAGACTATTCTGAGGGAGACCTACCAGAAAATTTAGTTTCAGAGGTTGATGTATTGCACTCTGAGCTTATAGAGTATGTTGCGGAGTCAGATGACTCGCTTTTAGAAAANTATTTTGAACAGGGGAATCTATCTGAAGAAGAAATGCGTGGTGGNATTCATCATGCTATACAAAATCAGGTATTTATTCCATTGTTTTGTGTGTCTGCCGAACAAAATATTGGAGTAGTGCGCTTGTGTGACTTTATCGCAAAGTATGGAGCATCTCCTGACGATAGAAAAACCGTTAAGGCTATTAACNCAAAGGAAGATGAAATAGAGGTTTCACTTGATGGAAAAGACACAGTGATTCAGATTTTTAAGACTATGGCTGAGTCACACNTTGGTGAATTATCATTGTTCAGGGTTTATTCTGGTTCTGTAAAAACGGGTGGTGATCTGTTTAACACAAACAGAAATAGTTCGGAAAGGATGGGCCAGCTTTTCATCTTAAACGGGAAAAATAGGACNCAAATAGATCATATATCAGCNGGTGATATCGGTGCCGTTGTGAAACTAAAGGATACTCATACTGGTAATACACTATGTTCAGNTGAAAGAGTTAAAATGCCAAAGCTTAATCTGCCAAATTCAAATATTCATGCTGCTATTAGTTCAACCACAAAAGGTGATGAAGAAAAATTAGCGGTCGGTCTTTCTACGTTACATGAAGAAGATCCAACATTTATCTATCGCGTTGATAGTGAGGTCCGGCAGACAATTATATCTGGCCAAGGCGAGTTGCACCTGCAGGTAAGTACGGAGAGATTAAAAAGAAGGTTTAACCTTANTATTGTGCTTACGAAGCCCAATATNCCTTATCGTGAAACCATTACCAGNAAAGCCGAGTCAAAATATCGACATAAAAAACAATCNGGAGGCGCTGGGCAGTTTGCTGAAGTATGGATGCGTATTGAGCCTAAGCAAAGGGGAGAAGGTNTAGAATTTACGANCTCATTAGTTGGGCAGAATGTTGACAGAGTTTTTATTGTATCGGTTGAAAAAGGAGTCAACACAGCTTGTGNCAATGGTATAATTGCNGGNTGNAGAGTGGTTGATTTAAAAATAGATTTTTATGATGGGAAAATGCATCCAGTAGATTCGAAAGACATAGCATTCCAGACGGCAGGAAAAAATGCATTTATAGATGCATTTAAAAATGCAAGCCCATGTTTACAAGAACCAATTATTAAAATAGAGGTAAAAGTTCCTGAGGAATATATGGGAGANATAATGGGTGATATCTCTGGTAAGAGAGGTAAAATATTAGGGATGGATTCTGATGGAAGTTTTCAGCTTATTAAGGCTCAGGTTCCGCAGGCTGAGTTGTATAATTATGCNACTACTATTAGATCACTCACTGGTGGCAGAGGNATCCACTCTGAAGAATTTAGTCACTATGAAAAAATGCCTAAAGACGCAGAGAAAAAGGTGATTGCTTCTAAACAAAAACAAGAGGATGAATAGATAATATTTTGGATAATCTATGGGCGCCATGGCGTATGGAGTATATACGTGCTCCAAAAAAAAATAATGGTACGACGTTTTCTTCCAAACTTGAGAAAGGTACTGATGAAGAAAATTTGATACTTTTTAAAGGGGATCATTCATTTGTTTGTATGAATCTTTATCCTTACAATAACGGACACCTCTTATTGGTCCCATATGAAATTGTTGATAAACCTGAAGATTTAAACAAAGAGGNGATGAATGAAATTATGAAAATATCAACGATGTCTATGAAAATACTTAGAGAAAATATGAATGCTGAAGGGTTCAACTTTGGTGCAAATATAGGCGCATCAGCTGGAGCTGGTATTGCTGATCATCTTCACTATCATATTGTCCCGCGCTGGGGTGGAGACACGAACTTTATGCCTGTAGTTGGGAATACTAAGGTTCATGTACAAGGCCTNCAAGATACATACGATGACTTNATTCCTCATTTTNAAAAAATCCANAAGGGANCATAATGGATTATTTTTCTCACTCCTGGTTGCCTTTTATGTATCTATANGGATTAGGTGGATTGTTATTTATAGCTGGTATATTTATAACAATAAAGAGTGGGTCTCTTAANCCGAATAAGTTATCTCACTGGCGATGGTTTTGGACATTAATTTTTGGACTTGTTTGGTATATGTGTATACACGCTTCTCTGAATTTGGCAGGTCTTGGTTTTGTCAATTTTGCTTTTATTCTAATGGCCTCAGTGATTATTGTTTCAATTTTTGGAGCATATTGGGTTATGAATAGTAAAATAGATTAAATAANGATGGAAACAGGAGCTACAACCTTTCATAGCATAGGAACAACCACTGACTGGGTAGTGATGGTTATTTATTTTATAGCTGTCATGTTATTTGGTNCCTATTTTGGTAGGTATACAAAAACCACATCTGATTTTTTCTTTGGAGGNAGAAGATTTTCTTGGTGGCTTATAACAATGTCTATTGTTGCTACAGGAGTTGGTAGTCATAGCTTTGTGAAATATTCTGCAAAAGGGTTCCAACATGGGATATCATCAACCATGACCTATTTAAATGACTGGTTTTTTGTTCCTTTTTTTATGTTTGGATGGTTACCAATTCTAGTATACTCACGAATAAGATCAATCCCAGAATATTTTGAAAAACGATTTAGTCCTTCAGCCAGGTTTTTGGCGACAATTCTTTTACTGTTTTATATGATTGGATATATAGGAATTGGCTTCCTTACTCTTGGAAAAGCGTTGATTCCAATGCTCCCCAAAGCATTTGTACTTTTTGGGATCACGTTTCCAGTAACACTAATGGGTGCAATAATTGTAATCGCAATTATAACCGGAGTCTATATTACTTTTGGCGGCCAAACCGCGGTCATATTTACAGACCTATTGCAAGGGTTTATTTTACTGTTTGCTGGGTTCGCTCTTTTTTTTATAGGAATTTCATATTTGGGTGGTTTTGATAGTTTTTGGAGTCTATTGCCAACAGAATGGAAACTCCCACTTGCTGATTTTAATAAACCTCCAGGTTTTAATTTTGTCGGAATTTTCTGGCAGGATGCAATAGCCGGGTCAATAGGGTTTTTATTCATGAATCAAGGTTTGATCATGAGATTTCTTGCTTGTAAAAACGTAAATGAAGGCAGAAAAGCTGCGGCGGTAAATATTTTGTTTATACTGCCCCTTTCAGCGATTGTAGTTGGAAACGCTGGATGGATTGGTAAGGCAATATCTATTGCTGACCCGTCAGTAGTAAGCCCAGATACGTCCCCCGATCAAATATTTGTGGTAGTGGCAAATATTGTAGCCAGTCCTGGTATATTTGGTTTTATAATGGCTGCGCTTACTGCTGCTTTGATGAGCACCGTTGACACCTTGATCAATGCTACAGCCGCAATATTTATTAATGATGTTTATCGTCCAATAAATAGGTATCTGATCTCAGCGGGGAAAGGCAGAATTGTTTCGGATAAAGAAGAGCTTGTTGCCGCAAGGTGGGCATCTGTAGTGATTACCTCCTTGGGAGTTGTTTCTGTTTTAGCTTTTAAAAACTTTCCAACTGTTTACGAGGCGCATGGCTATTTTCATTCTACACTTACACCGCCATTAGTTGTTGCCATATTTTTTGGAGTATTTTGGAAAAGATTTTCCCCTGCTGGAGTGATCACAACATTTGTTGGCGGTGTAGCGCTTATGATTATTGGTGCCCGCTATCCTGCTTTCTTTATTGCTCCTTTTGATCATGGTATTGAGATGAATCCTAGCAGACCATATTCATACATACGTGCTCTATATAATACTATCGCATGCATAGGTGTAGGCCTGTTGGTTACTCTTACTAGTGATATTCAGAATAAATTGATAGTTAAATGGAGACAAAGAGCCTCTTCAAAAATAGAGACGACTATTTTATCAATATTAATCAGTCTGCTAATGTTTTTAGTTATAATAGGGACAGGGGATTTAAGTCTAGATACACTCTTCACAGTATTAATAGTAATTATAGTTCCAATTCTAACAGTCTATTTTGTCGATTATAAAGAAAGCGAGGCCACGAAAGGTTTAATCGCTTCTTCTATTTTTGAGGCAAAATTTATGTTTAAAGGATCTGAGCCTAATGATGAAGTAGGTGAAAAGATAGAAGTTGATTGTATAATTAAAAATCAAGATGACTCGAAAATTTATTTTTCAAAAAAAGACATGAAACTTATGTCAGCAAATCCAGGTGATTTAGTCTATCTTTGTGATAAAAGAAAATGGCTCGGTGGGCTTAAATCTATACACTCTGTATATGGGGATCCTCATAATGATGATGGTATAGTTTATCTTAACCAAAGCCAGAGAGAAACCGGTTTATTTTCTGATGGTTACATACTTGTCGCTGAAAAAGAAATGTAAACTCTCCAAATATCAATACGTGAAAAAAATAATATTTACATTTTATGAATAAGAAAACCAAACCTCAAAACTATCATGACTATCTAAAGCTTGATTCTTTGCTCAAAGCGCAAGATCTGCTGAGTGATAAAGCAGGTAAGCATGCGCACGATGAAATGTTATTTATCATAATTCATCAAGTATACGAGCTTTGGTTTAAGCAGATTATTTTTGAGATTGATTCAATTCTTGAAGCTTTGGATAGAAAAAAAATAGATGAGTCTCACGTTGGTATTGTTGTTAGCAGGCTAGAGAGGATTATCGAGATTCAACATTTACTAATTGACCAGATCAAAGTATTAGAGACGATGACCCCGATGGATTTTTTGGATTTCAGAGATCTACTAACTCCCGCTTCAGGCTTTCAAAGCGGGCAATTCAGATTGATTGAAAATAAAATCGGATTACCAAAGCACCAACGCCACAGTTATGGAGGCACAGATTATAAATCAAAAATAAGTAATTCTCATGTTAACGAGGTATCCAAGTCTGAA
>PAVC01000036.1 GCA_002713885.1 Fidelibacterota bacterium | reverse complement strand
TAAAAAAACTGCTTCCCCAAGGGATCTTATTGGTTTAGCTAAGACGTTTAATATATATGATGAGTGTATCAATGATATTAGGCCATTAAAATCATTGAATAGATTAATAGATAGTTACATGGATTTAAAACAACTAGAAAATCAAATTACTCGTAATCTAAATGAGGATAGTCCGGTTGCGATTAATAAAGGTAGTGTAATCAAAGTTGGTATAAATAAAGAATTAGATGAGTTCCGTGATATATTATATAATGGGAAAGAATGGATCAATAATTTTCAAAAAGACGAAAGAGAAAAATTAAATATTTCAAGCCTAAAAATAGGATTTAATAAAGTTTTTGGCTACTATATCGAAGTAACCAAAACTCATCAAGATAAAGTTCCTGAGAATTATATCAGGAAACAGACACTAGTTAATTCTGAACGCTATNTCACAGAAGCACTAAAAGTTTATGAAGAAAAAGTATTAAATGCTGAAAACCATATTTATGAAATAGAAANTAGAATATTTTATGAGCTAATAGATGTTATTATTGTACAAACACNAAAAATCCAAAATAATGCAAGAATAATTAATGAGATTGATGTGTTATCGAGTTTTTCATATTTAGCATTATCAAAAAAATATGTAAGACCTTTTTTTGAAGATAGTTCAAAATTCGATATAGTTAATGGTAGGCATCCCGTAATAGAAAATTTATTACCGGCTACAGAAAAATTCATTCCTAACAACCTATATATGGATATCAAAAAAAGCCAGATTCATTTAATCACTGGTCCGAATATGGCAGGAAAGTCAACATTTTTAAGGCAAACGGGAATAATAGTTTTGCTAGCACAAATTGGTTGTTTTGTTCCTGCTGATTCAGCATTAATAGGCATCGTGGATAGATTATTTACTAGAGTCGGAGCTAGCGATAATCTAGCCGGCGGTGAAAGCACTTTCCTGGTTGAGATGAATGAAGCTGCAAATATTTTAAATAATGCTTCGAGCAGGAGCCTGATACTGTTTGATGAGATTGGGCGAGGAACTGCGACATTTGATGGCCTTTCCATAGCTTGGGCCATTGTCGAATATTTACATAATACTAAAGATATTTCAGCGCGAACATTATTTGCCACTCATTATCATGAACTGTCTGTGCTTGAAGATAAGCTAGATCGTTTAAAGAATTTTCATGTTCAAGTAAGAGAGCATAATGATCAAATTATCTTTTTAAGAAAAATAGTAGAGGGCTCAGGAGATAAGAGTTATGGAATTCAGGTTGCAAAGATGGCGGGATTGCCGGATATAATTATTAATAGAGCGAGTGAAATATTAAAACATAAGTTTGAAAATAATGATGAAATATTTGAAACATTAGCTGATACTAAGCTTTTAATAGATAATCCTGAAAAGGATGAATTCAATCTCTTAGTTGATGAAATACAAGCTATAAATATAGATGAGATAACTCCTATTGAAGCATTAAAAATATTAAATGATATCAAAAAAAAATATAATAGTTAGTCTGTTATTATTCGCCAGCTCAACAAAACTGTACTCTGAAATTGATGTTGTCAGTTATGGTTGGGAGTTGTTTGATAGGTTATCAGATTCAAGAATTACTTCATTGGCTCAGGCTACCATTGCCTATCCGATAGCATCCGCAGGAATTTCTCTTGTTAATCCTGCGTTATCAAACGTTCATAATAACAAAATAGGCCTGACCCACCAATCTAGAATTTCGGGGATGGTTAATAGTGAATTCCTTGGTTTTAAGAAAAGTGTTCGCGATAGTCACTGGGTTAGTGTTGCTTTATTATATGAAGGTATCAATAGTATCCCAGACACTCGCAATGCTTTACTAGATTGGGGTAATGATGGTATTTTTGGGACGCTAGATCCAGGAGAGGGTAATGGTATTCTTGATGAAGGTGAAAGGCTCGATGCAAATAAAATTGGTTACTTTAGTCAAAACCAATTTGGTTTATATGGTGCGTTTAGCAGGCCATACAAAAGATGGGAATTAGGTTTAGGAATAAAATTATTATTTCATACACTTGATAATCATTATGCCTTAGGCACTGGGGTTAATATTGGAGCTTACAGATCATTTAATAAAACAAACCTTGGTATAGTTTTGCATAATATTCCATCATCAGGTGTGTTATGGGATAATGGTAATATAGAGCTTACCCCTGGATCCTTATCGATTGGTCTACATCATTCATTAATAATGGAAAAGTATGGACTAGAGATAAATCCAGTTTGTGAAGCTAATTTTGTTATGACAGATAGAACAATTGATTCAAAATTACTTTTTAATACTATTCCACTTGAATTATCTGGTGGCTTAGAAACGATATATAAAAGAAAAATATTTATTAGATTTGGGTTTTATCAATCAGGCTCTTTAGCGATTGGATTAGGAATGTTTTGGAAAAATATCGCAGTTGATTATGCATTTATTATTGATAATTCTGTTGCAGGGTTAGATAATAATCATCTAATTACAATAGGCCTATCATCAGATTGGATAAAAGATAAAGTATTTAATTAAGTTGATCAAATAATGTATTCTGTTTTGTAATATCGACTCCAATTTTAGGATAATTTATGATAAAAAGTATGACAGGGTTTGGTCGAGGAACCGCCATAAGCAATGAGGGTAAGATCAATGTGGAGATTAAGTCACTAAATTCACGATATCTTGATATAAAATTTCTAGGTATCAATATCCATCCTCAAACAGAAGAAAGAATCAGGCGATATACCTTAGATTATTTAAACAGAGGAAATATAAAAGTTCATATTGATATAGATAAGATCAAAGATGGTCAAATATTGACATTTAATAAAGATCGTTTTGACACAATTCAGANTATCCTTAAAGATATTCATATAAAATATGGTCAAAAATTAAACCTAAGTGATATTATAAGTACGCATGATATATTATCTTTCATTGATGCTGACATTGATGATGATGAAAAACTAAAGAAAGCTGTTGATAGTGCATTAAAGCAATTAAATGGTATGAGAGCAATTGAAGGGAAACAAATTTATAAAGATCTTATGAGCCGTATTAGGATAATTAAAAAAGATTTANCGANTATAAAAANCTCATCAGATAAAATGCCAAAAAGGAAAAAGAAAGATTTAAGNGATAAAATAAAATCTATCATTGATAAAGACGCAATAGACCAAAATAGATTGATGCAAGAAGTAGCTTATTTGATAGAGCGTTCTGATATAACAGAGGAAATAGTAAGGGTCAAGATTCATTTAGATAGTTTCATAAAATATTTAAAATATGATGAACCTGTTGGGAAAAGGCTAAATTTTTTAATCCAAGAAATCAATCGAGAAATAAATACGATNGGTTCTAAAAGTCCTATGCACNATGTNACTATTAAGATTGTAGAAATAAAAAATGAGATTGAAAAAATTAGGGAACAGGTGCAAAATATATTATAATGAAAAATTTAATTTGTGTATCTGCGCCTTCAGGATCAGGAAAAACTACATTAATCAAAGCAGTTAGAAAAGCAAGGCCAGAACTGATATGGTCTGTTTCTTATACGACTCGCGATCCTAGGCCTAACGAATTGAATGGGGAAGATTATTATTTTATTTCTAGAGATAAGTTTATATCGTTAAAAGATGATAAGAAATTTGCAGAATATGAGAACGTTCATGGTCAATACTACGGNACTATCAAATCAAAATTAGATGGTGCAATTAATAATAAAAAAACANTGTTACTAGAACTAGATGTTAATGGTACTATGTCCGTTCGAAAGNTATATCCCANTCATTCATATTCNATCTTTATAGTTCCNCCAAGTATTGAACATCTAAGAAAACGATTGCAAAACAGAGGTAGTGAAACAAACGAGATAATTGAAAAAAGATTAGAAAGATTTAATAAAGAAATGGAGTATAAAGATCAATTTGATACTCTCTTAATTAATGATAATATTCAGGTTGCAATAAATGATTTTATTAAGACAATCAATGAAATAACAAAAGGAGTAAACTAATGGGTATTAAGACCGTCCCNCTCAGGAGTGTAGAGGAAAGAGTTGAAAATATGTATGAAGCTGTTTGTATAATGTCTGGCCAGGCTAAACTTGTACTCGATGATCGTATTTTACAAGCATCTATAAAAGAGGCTGAAGAAGAAGAAGANGAGGACTATGGTGTATTTGATGAGGTTAAAGAAGTCTCTCCTGAAGATTATGTAGAANTGGAAAAGANTACTAGTGTTGCCNTAGAGCAATTTATNGAGGGTAGTGTTAAGTGGAGGAAAAAAGAAAAANTATCTTAATCATATGGATATTATTGATACTAAAAGGTTCATAAACCAGCATATAGAGTTATTTGGCAATGAAATTTATTCGAATATCCATAAAAAAGAAGGNNATGCNCTAACAAAACCAGAGTCAACTAGTGAATCAATTCTTAGTTTTCAATCTTCAATAGAAAATTGCAGAAAATGTAACCTTGGAACTACAAGAAATAAATTTGTTTTTGGNNCTGGNGANNCTANNGCTGATNTNCTTTTAGTNGGTGAAGCNCCTGGCCANGAAGAAGATCTTNNAGGNGAGCCATTTGTTGGNAGAGCTGGNAAACTACTTGATAAAATATTAAAGGCGATTGGTTATACCAGGGACACGAATGTTTTTATTACAAATATCGTAAAATGTAGGCCTCCTGATAATCGAGATCCCTTACCTTCAGAGGTTGAAGAATGTTCACCTTATTTGAATAAGCAGATTGAGTTGATTAAACCCAAGCTTATTGTTGCCCTTGGTAAAGTAGCTGGTAAAACCCTTTTAAAAAAAGATATTTTACTAAAAGAAATGAGAAATGAAACCTATTACTTTAAATCTATACCATTAAGAGTGACCTACCACCCTGCAGCATTATTAAGAAACTCCTCTTTGAAGAAAGAAGCCTGGAAAGATTTTCAATATATTCGTGATTTTATAGCGTCTTAAGATCCATGGCTCAAGAGAAAAATAAAATATTAAACGTACAACCACATTCTGATGAGGCGGAACAGGCTGTTCTTGGTTCAATGCTGTCTAGTGGATCAGCAGTGAATAAAGCGTTTGAAAAAAAGCTTACATCTGAACATTTCTATAAAAGTGCTCATTCCCTAATATTTTCGGCAATGGCCAGACTAAATAAAGATAATGAGCCTATCGATACAGTATCAGTTGTTGATTCATTAACAAAAAGTAAGGATTTAGATAAAGTTGGTGGTGCATACTATATAAGTGGTTTAATTGAGGTCGTTCCTACTACAGCACATGTTGATCGCTATATAAAAATTGTAATAGAAAAGTCTGTGTTAAGAAATTTAATCTATTTAGCAAATGATATATCAAAAGAAGCATATGATGATAGTCAAGAGGTTGATGATATATTAGAANCTGTACAAAAATCTATTTTTAGTATTACACAGGATACACTTCAAAAAGATTTTGAAGAAATTGATCCTGTTCTTATTAAAACATTTGATAAAATTGATAAAATCGCCTCTCACAAGGGGACTGTGATTGGCGTGCCGTCTGGATTTCATGAACTTGATCAAAAGACAACGGGATTTCAANANGGAGATCTAATAATTATTGCTGGTAGACCAGCAATGGGTAAAACCTCTTTTGCATTAAACATGATGAGAAATGCAGCAATTGATTCGAAAAAGAAAATAGGTTTCTTTAGTCTTGAAATGGCAAACGAACAACTTGCAATGCGCTTGCTCTGTTCTGAAGCACGCGTGGANAGCAACTTAGTCAGGCGAGGTGATTTGCCAAAATCACAGTATAAGAATTTAAGTTTAGCAGTTGGTCCATTATCTAAATCAGATATTTATCTNGATGATACTCCTGCTCTTAGTATACTAGAGCTAAGAGCTAAAGCTAGGAGACTAAAGAATGATGTAAACTTGGATATGATTATTGTTGATTATCTTCAGTTGATGCAGGGGCCAAGGGGTGCAGAAAATCGACAACAAGAGATCGCAACAATATCTAGGTCTATGAAAGCTTTGGCAAAGGAATTAGAGATTCCCATCGTTGCGCTTTCACAGTTATCAAGAGCNGTTGAGCAGCGTACTGGATCTAAAAAACCNCTACTTTCAGACTTNCGGGAAAGTGGCGCCATTGAGCAAGATGCAGATGTGGTGATTTTCCTATATAGAGATGAGGTATATAATAAAGATGCTGATAATGAAGGAAAGGCAGAAATTATTGTAGCTAAGCAGAGAAACGGGCCCACCGGCACNGTGGAAGCAGCGTTTATCAGTAGATATACTCGTTTTGAAAATCTTGCGACTAATCCAGGACCACCATTTTAATGGATAACCCAATCTCTAGACTTGCACCACAATTATTTGGTGATTATCCAAAGTCTTTTTTGAAATTATATGATCAGATATCTATAGCACACGATACGGAAAAGAATAATTTAAAAGAGAGGCTATGGAAAGCTTATGAATTCGGTAATAGGTACCATGAAGGTCAAAAAAGATTATCAGGTGAGCCGTATTTCAATCATTGCATTGAAGTAGCTAAAACTTTAGCATCCTGGAATATGGATTATAAAACTATCATGGCTGGACTATTACATGATGTTGTTGAAGATACAAATATAACCGTAAAAGATCTTGAAAAGGAATTTGATGAGGATTTAGCTAATCTTGTAGATGGCCTTACTAAGATCAGTGGTATTGAATTCAGCTCACGTAAAGAAAAACAAGCNGGAAACTTTATGAAAATGCTATTATCAGTTGCTAAAGACATTAGGGTTGTAATCATTAAGTTTGCAGATAGAATACATAACATGAAGACGATAGAATACTTGTCTAAAATAAAACAACGTCGTATTGCAATAGAAACTAGAGACGTGTACTCACCTTTAGCNCATAGATTGGGAATGTCATCAGTAAAATCTCAGTTAGATGATTTAGCTTTTAAGACATTGCACAAAGAAGACTATGATTCTATTGATACCAAATTAAGAACAACTAACCGACAGCGAACAAAATTAATAAATAGTTACATTGGTCCAATTAAAGCAGGCTTAGATAAGTATAATATTAAACCTGATATATATGGAAGATCTAAGTCATATTATTCNATATATAGGAAAATGATAAACAGAAATAAAGGTTTTGAGGATATCTATGATATCTATGCTATAAGAATTATNGTAGACAAAATAGAAGAATGTTATTCGGCACTAGGCGTTGTTCATAGTCTCCATACTCCGGTTCAAGAAAGATTTAAAGATTTTGTTGCAACACCAAAATCAAATGGATATCAATCTATCCACACTACAATTATTGGGACTGATGGGAAAATGGTAGAGATTCAAATTAGAACTAAAGAAATGGATAAAACTGCAGAGATAGGTATCGCTTCACACTGGATTTATAAAGAAGGGNAAAAAACTACAAATGATATTGGCTCTGATATTAAATGGCTCAGGGAATTAATCGAAATACTAAAAAATGAATCTAGTGATCCAAAAGAGTTCATGGATTTATTAAAGATTGATTTGTTTGATGGTGAAATTTATGTTTTTACTCCGGCAGGCGATTTAATACAGCTTCCTATTGGATCAACCCCTGTAGATTTTGCTTTTCAGGTCCATACACAGGTTGGTATGCATTGNCTAGGTGCAAAAGTGAACCACCAGCTTGTGACATTAAATGAAGAGCTTAAAAGCGGTGATGTCGTTGAGATTATTACGGGAAAAAAGCAGACCCCTAGTGTTAATTGGCAAAAATTTGTTGTGACAAGTAAAGCAAGGAATGCTATTAGTAAATACATAAAAAGTACAAGTATAAGCGAGAGCATCAAACTAGGGAAAGAAATCTTATTTAAAACACTTCGAAGATTGAAAATTTATAATCAAAAACAACAATACTTAGATGCCTATTCTNATTTCGGGTTTAGCAATGAAGAAACTTATTTATCAGCCATCGGTCATGGGAAGTTAGCCTTCCGTGACATCCATAATAAAATTAGTCCAGATCAGACTGAGAAAGAGAAGTCCACCTATAAAAAAATAGGTGATGCTCTTGAAAATGCTCTTCGTCCAAAAGATGGCATTCTGCTTGATGGGATAAATAATCTTATGATTAAATATGGTAAATGCTGTAACCCAATTCCTGGGGATGATGTTACTGGCTTCGTGACTCGTGGCAGAGGGTTGACTGTTCATAGGACTACATGCCATAGTTTGCCTCTTGTCACTCAAGAAGAAGAGCGTCTAGTTCCTGTGGATTGGAATATACCTCGTGGCACTACTTTTAACTCAAGATTAAAAATTGTGGGGCTGGATTATAAAGGTTTATTAAAAAATTTGTCCGAGTGTATTGGAGGACAAAATATAAATATTAATAGTGTTGATATTAAGGTTAATGGTGCTATAGCAACGGCTTACTTTATTGTCCAAATAAAGAACAAACGTCAATTAGGTAGATTAATTAAAAAATTATCTTTCGTGAAAAATGTAGATAATGTAGAAAGGGTAGGTAGATAAAATGCGTATAAAAACATATACGAAGAGAGATATTGCAACTAAGCTAGGTAATAAATTAGGGATAAGTACAAGAAAATCATTAGTNTATACTGGTGAAGTGTTCAATGTTATTAGAGAACTATTNTGTGAAGAAAAACCATATGTAAGGATTGAGGTAAGAAATTTTGGAGTTCTAGAGTCAAAACCAACAAAAGCAAAACCAAAAGCTAGAAACCCAAAAACTAATGAAGAAATCTTTGTTCCNGCGCATAAAAAGACTCGTTTTAAGCCTGGGAAAATATTAAAAGATTATCTAAAAAAACCTATATAGTTTTATGGGCANGGCCCTTGGAATAGATTTTGGAACAAAAAGAGTTGGGTTAGCCCTTTCAGATAGATCGAATATCATTGCCTCTCCCTATAGAACTCTGAATTATGTATCTGAAAAGGATCTGATTACCCAGTTGGAGACGGTAGTTTCTGAAAATNATATTGAAATTTTAGTTCTTGGTCTTCCAATTAATATGAAAGGCGAAGATACTGTACAGACAAAGAAGGTTCGTAATTTTAAAGAAATATTGTCTACACTACAAATACCAATAGTNTTTGAAGATGAACGACTCAGTTCTGTAAGCGCAATAAATTCACTTATNCTTCAAAATNTCAAAACAGGACATAATAAACCTGAAATTGATAAAACTGCAGCAGCAATAATACTCCAGCAATATCTGGACAAAAACTCTAATTGAAAAATCTCTATAATCTAAAACCATGGATCCAAGCAATAATATCTGGGATTACCATTGGCATTACTTATCATCCATTTAATATTGGNTTTCTTGCCTGGATAGGTTTTACCCCATTATTACATATTTTTATTCATGGTGATTCTAAGAGCAATATAATAAATGGATATATTTTTGGCTTAACATATAACCTTATAGCATTTTATTGGATAGGTTCTAATTCAGGGGCGAGTTTTATAACCGTAATATCAAGTCTTATTGCTGCAGTTNTNTATTTATCAATATATTGGTCTTTTGCAGGCTTAATATTCTCAATCATACCAACCTATCAAAGAAGATCTATCGGCAATTTTCTTTTTCCATTTTTAATCGTTACAATAGAATGGTTTCGTAGTATTGGGCCACTAGGTTTTCCTTGGGCTAATATTGCACTGACCCAATCAAAATATATATACATATTACAGGTTTTAGAGATTACGGGTACTTATGGTATATCTTTTATTGTAATTAGTATAAATGTAATCATNTATAACGCGCTTAATAAAAAGACNTTTATTAAGGATGGNTTNATTCCGGTAATTATATTGTTAATTGGGATATCATTAGTAGGCTGGGCGCGGATAAAATCGTTAAACGAAACTCAAAAAGAAATCAATGCTGTTATAGTCCAGCCGAATATAGATCCAAATATAAAGTGGCATGAAAAGAAAAAAATAATTTCATTTATGGANTCATTACATCACGAGGCAGCAGGATTGAATCCTGATATAATAGTTTTTCCAGAGACCGCGCTACCATCCTATTTAACCAGAGATTATAAAACAAGAAAAATGTTACAAGAAACAGTAAACGAGTATAATATTCCTTTGTTAACCGGGACTATTGATGTAGTCATAGAAAATAACAATAAGAATTATTATAANAGTGCAATGTGGCTTACGCCAAATAGTGATTTTAAGATATATTCAAAAATCCATTTAGTCCCATTTGCGGAATATGATTTATTCCCAGAAATTTTCCATCCGCTTACTTGGCTAAATATTAATATAGATCGAGGTANGTTTAAATCTGGTAAAGAATATAAGATATTTAAATGTAATAATATTTCCTTCTCTGACATTATTTGTTATGAATCAAGTATTCCAAGAATTGTGAGAGAATTTGTAGCGAAGGGTTCTGAATTATTAATCATTCAGGCAAATGATGGCTGGCTTGGTAATTCATATGGACCGCACCAGCATTTTGAATTAGCTAGACTGAGAGCCATTGAAAATCGTATACCAGTATTAAGATCAGCCAATACTGGTATATCTGGTATTATTAAACCAGATGGGACGGTGCAAAGAAAAGTCGGACTTAATAAAAAATTAATTTTTAAAGAAAAAATAAAAATTATTAAGAGTGGAAGTATTTATACAAAATATGGAGACATATTTGCTCTTGTTTGTTTTTTCATCACATCACTAATATCAGCGATCTCATGCAAAAAGCGTTTTATATAATTATTCTTCAATTAAGTGTATTAATAGGCTCACCAACTATACATCCAATGGTTAAATCAATACTAATACCGGGATGGGGAGAGGCTGAACTTGGTCATCAAAAAAAGTCTAGATTCTTTTTTCATAGTGAAGCAATCTTAATTACAAGTTGTCTATCAGCATACAAAATGGCTAGAGTCAAAGAAAATGAATATAGNGCTTATGCGAATGAACATGCTGGAGCAAAAAAAATNAGTGACCATAGATATTGGGTTGATATTGGCAATTATATCTCCAATCATGCTTTTGATGAAGAGCACCTTAGAATGAGAGATGGCAAAGAAGGTCAGTGGTCATCCTATCCATGGTATTGGGAAGGNGGTGATACCTTTCGTAAAAGGTTTGAAAGAATGAGAATTGATAGTGACAAACTATTATTTACAGGAAAGTTTATTATTGGTGGAATTATCTTAAACCATATCGTTTCAGGTATTAACACGCTTTATTTAACCAGAATAAATAATGAAAAAAGTTATTCTTTATCACCAAAGGTTGAATTTTATCGAGATAACATTCGGTATCTATTTTCACTAGAATTAGATATATGAAGTAAATAGTAAATAAATATATAAGCTAAAACCATTGCCCAGATTTAAAATAATAATTCAATACGATGGTTCATCTTTTAGTGGGTGGCAGTTACAGAAAAATCGGAAAACTGTTCAAGGTGAGATAGAGAATGCATTAAAAGTGATTTCTCGCTCGAAACTTAGAATNNCGGTACATGGCTCTGGGAGAACTGATTCAGGGGTCCACGCNTATGGTCAGGTCGCTCATTTTGATTTGGATACAAANCTNGATTCTAGTGAACTTTGTAATGCTATTAACTCCAATACAGCAAAAGAATGTAAAATTATGTCAGTTGTTGAAGCGGATAATGACTTTGAATCTCGCTTTGATGCTAGAAAGAGATGGTATCGCTATCAAGTCTATAAAGGTAGNTCAATATTGTATCGAAACCAAGCATGGTTAAAAAATGATATAGATTTTAACCTTCTTAGATTAGTATCAAAAACTATCTTAGGCGAACATGACTTTTTATCATTCTCTAAATACAGAGCTGACCAAAAAAATACTAGATCTATTATCTTTGAATCCAATTGGAAGGATAATGGNAGCATGTTGACTTACGAAATATCTGGTAACAGATTTCTTCACCATATGGTTCGCTATTTAGTAGGGACAATGGTGCAGGTGTCGAGAGGTCAATTTACTATTGAGCAATTTAGATCCTTGTTGCATGAACCACAAAAAAATGTACAAATTCATCGTGCGCCTGCTTATGGGCTTATACTATTGAGAGTAGAATATGATAAATAGTCATACTAAAGTCATTGTATTGATGCTATATATAGCTGTTAATATTTTTGCTCAGCCGAACGTGAACAGTTCTAGAAAAACTGCAATTACCAGAGCGATTGAAAAAGTAGGCCCGGCTGTGGCTTGTATAAATGTTCAACAGAATGTGAGCGCATATACCACATCAGACCCATTTTTTCGTTATTTTTTCCCTCCTGAAATCTATCCAATGAAGAGTTCGGGAAGTGGTGTGGTTATCAGTCCTGATGGNTATGTTTTGACTAATACGCATGTTGTTGAAAATGCTTCAAAAATATCGGTGACATTATCTGGCGGAGATGAGTATGATGCAGAAGTAATTGGAGTCGATAAAACTTCAGACCTAGCTTTGCTTTTATTAAATGGAAATAATTTTCCATTTGCTGAAATGGGAGACTCTGATGATTTGATTATTGGTGAGTGGGTTATAGCATTAGGAAATCCTTTCGAATTATTTAGCGTTAGTAATCAGCCCACTGCAAGTGTTGGAATAATAAGTGCTAATCATATGGATTTTGGTATGCAAAAAGAATCAGGTAGAGTATTACAGAATATGATGCAAACCGATGCTGCTATTAATCCAGGAAATTCAGGTGGACCATTGGTGAATACTGAAGGTAAAGTTATCGGCATTAACACATTTATATTTACTGGCTCGAATTATAATAGAGGATCTATCGGTATTGGTTTTGCTATCCCTATTAATACTGCAAAGCGTATAGCAANAGAGCTAAAAACTTCTGGAAGTATTGACAGAAGCTTTACAACTGGCTTAGTTGTTCAACCTTTAACTAGAAGCATGATTAGACATTTAAATATTCCTTTTCGAGATGGTGTTATAGTTGTTCATGTTGATAAAAATAGTTCCGCACAAAAAGCAGGGATCGCTATAGGTGATATTATTGTTACAGCTGCTGGNAATAAGGTAAATTCACCATCAGATATCAGAGATATTATTGCTGAGAAAGATTTACGTTCAGGTGATACAATTAAGTTCAAAATTTTTAGGGAGAATGCNTATCTTAATATCAGGCTTAAGCTCGGGAGCTATCGTTGAAATTAGCACCTGAAGGTAGCATAATCATCTATCCGCTTACAATTACTTGGGTATTANGTATTATTGCAGTTTATGTATATAGTTGGGATAGTTTATATATTGTTAGTGGTGTTTTATCAATTTTACTGATTTTCTGTCTTAATTTTTTTCGAGATCCAAAACGTATAGTGTCTAAACAAGACAATTTGATTTTATCTCCTGCAGATGGAAAGATAATTAAAATATCTGATTTCGAAGATCCGAAAAGTGGAGAAAAATTAAAGTTAATATCAATTTTTCTTAGCGTTTTCAATGTGCATGTAAACAGGATGCCTATTGATGGGAAATTTATTGATGTTAATTATGTGAAAGGTGAATTTCTTGCCGCATTTGATCATAAAGCATCAGACAAGAATGAGAGAATGGAGATTTCTATAGAAACAAAATTCGGGATAATTAAAGTGAAGCAAATAGCGGGGTTAGTTGCCAGAAGAATATTGTGTCATGCCAAAGTAGGCGAAAAAATGCTGGCAGGAGGGAGATTAGGTTTTATTAGGTTTGGATCTAGAACAGATATTATACTTCCGGCTAGTATTAATCTNGAAATTAAACTTGATCAAAAAGTATTTGGCGGTGAAACCGTTATAGGAGAATATGGGCAGTAAAAAAATAAAAAANTCAAAGAAGAGATTTTTNCCTAATACTCTTACTATTGCTAATATGTTTCTTGGGTTTATATCTATCATATTGATTATGCAGAGCGAATATATTAATGCAGGTTTGTTAATTTTGTTAGCTGGGTTAATGGATATTTTTGATGGAAAAATCGCAAGATTATTAGGCATATCTTCAAAGTTTGGTGTAGAGTTTGATTCCTTAGCAGATACAGTCTCGTTTTGTATNTCTCCTTCATTATTAGTATATAGTCTTTATACTTACCATCTGCCGTTTATTCTGGGTTTAGTAATCAGTTTTATACCCTTAATCTGTGGAACTGTCAGATTAGCTAAGTATAATCTGGAGACTGATGAGAATAGCCACAAAAGTTATTTTATTGGACTGTCTACTCCTATCTCAACGGTTACGATACTAGCATATATGTATTTTAATAACCAGATTGGNGGGGAGGGATTTTATGGTGACCCGAATATAGCGTTAGGCTTAGTAGTTATTCTTGGTATTCTGATGTTGAGTCCTATACATTTCCCAAAAGTTCCATTAATCACCTTTAAATCCAATTCAACAAATTCTATTNTGTTATTAATCTTGATGGTGTGTTCTTTTTCTCTGATTATTTGGAAAGGTTTTGCGTTGTTACCAATTTGTCTAGGCTATATCATAACTAATACCCTTGTATGGGCTGTTAAAATAAGGCCCGGTAATCTATAGTTTTATTTGAAACTATTTTTATGGATTATGAAATAATACTATTATGAAAAAACGCAAATTACACTTTATTGTTTTATCTTTATTTGTAGGTGCAATATTTGGGGGAGTTGTTGGAAATATCTTCTCGCTAGTATTGCCTGAAAGCGTTGTTAAGGATTTCTTCTTAACTTCGATTACATTTGACTTAGGTGGTTTGGTTAATAATGACCTAGGTGTATTTATAATTGATTTAAAAGTAATCGTATTAAAATTAGGCTTATCGATGAGCTTTAATTTTACTAGTGTTATTGGTATTGCAGTTGCATACTATATATTAAGATATTTACGCTAATATAATTTGGAGATAAAATGGAAGTTAAAAACATTAATATAGCATTTTTTAACCTAGGCCCATGGGAAATTCTGTTAATTCTGATAGTTATATTAATACTATTTGGTGCCAGACGTTTACCTGAACTAGCTAGAGGTTTGGGCCAGGGTATAAATGAATTCAGGGATGCAGTAGATTCTAGTAAAAAAGAAATTATTGATGGAATCGAAACTGATGCTGGGGATAACCTAGAAAAAGATTCTGAAGAATAGTNCTTTTTTANACTATACATATCATTTTGTAATATATATTTGAACAAAATTTAATTTTTGTCGTTACTATAATATCTTTAATTAAAAATAATTAGATAAATTGGATTTTCAGCACCCTTGGTTTTTATTGCTTTTTGCAATCGTACCTTTATTGCTGATATACTATAATAAATATGGGCAAAATCAAGAATCGACAATATTATTCTCATCTGAAGAATTCTTTTCTGATAAAATTAAATATAGAGGAAAATTAAGATATAGGTGGTTAAAGTTATTCGAATTCTTAATTCTATTATTACTAATTATTGCATTAGCAAGGCCAAGAAAGGTAGATAAGCTTAGCGAAACAAAAATCAATGTTATAGACATATTGCTGGTGTTAGATATATCAAGCAGTATGNTGGCAGATGATTTTTCGCCAAATCGTTTAGAAGTAGTAAAGAATACAGCTAAAGAATTTATTTCATCTAGGAATGGTGATAGAATAGGTGTGGTAGTATTCGCCGGTCAGTCTTTTATACAATGCCCATTAACAGTCGATATTGAAGTATTAAATAATCTAATTGACGAAATCAATGTTGCTGACCGAGAGTATGATGGTACCGCGATAGGGATGGCAATAGCAAATGCAACGAATCGATTAAGGGAAAGTAAATCCAAAAGTAAAATAATGATTCTCTTGTCAGATGGTAGTAATAATTCTGGAGAGATAGACCCAGCCACAGCTGCAACCATCGCAAATAAGTTTGATATTAAAATATATACAATAGCTGCTGGTACAGACCAGTCTTTCTCTAGAATTCCTGGAAGAGGTCTGATCCGAAATGAGATTGATACAAAAACATTAAAAGAAATATCTTCTAAGACCGGGGGACAATTCTTCAGNGCTGCTGATAAAGATGCTCTTTCTAATATATATAGAGAGATTGATAAATTAGAGCGTTCAGAGATTGAAGTAAATAATTATACTAAATATCAAGAACTTTATGCTTGGTTTTTAATACCAGCGATTATTATTGTNTTTTATTATATGATAATAAAAAAATATTTGTTTAGAGTAAAAACGTAATGACTTTTAATAATATATGGCTTCTATTCCTATTCGTGCCAATGATCTTATTGGTTTTGGCAGAATTATATGAAGTTGGAATAGATCAAATTTTCCCTAATGCAATATCAAGAATTAAAGACCATAATTACGGACGATTTAATTATGATAAACATAGATTGAAGTTCGTTTTATTTATTTCAGGGTTCTTTTGTTTAATCCTATCAGCAGCGGGTCCGCAGTTTGGTACGAATGTTAGAAAAGTAGAGAGGCAAGGAGTTGACCTTGTTATTACTTTTGACACATCAATAAGCATGGATGCACAGGACATCAAACCATCAAGGATANAAAAAGCAAAATTTGAAATTAGTAAGTTAATCCAAAGCTTAAGAGGTGACCGTGTTTCAATGATAGTATTTGCTGGCACAAGTCATTTGTATTTGCCTCTAACGACTGACTATGAGGCAGCCTTACTATTTTTACATGCGATTGATACAAGGATGATCCCAAATCAAGGCACGTCTATTAGTTCTGCAATGAAAAAGGCAATAGACTTGGTTTCAAAAGATGATGATAAATATAAAGTAGTTCTTTTAGTTACAGATGGTGAGGATCATGAAGGTGATGCGATTGCTTTAGCTAAAAAAGCGTCATCGATGGGCATAGAGATCCATACTATAGGTATTGGTTCAAATACAGGAAGTTTGATACCATTAGTATCACAAGTTGGCAACCAAATTGAATACAAAAGGGATAACAGCGGCAAGCTAATTACGTCCATCCTTAACAAGAATATTTTAAAAGACATTGCTAGTGCAGGTAATGGTAAATTTTTTCATTTTTCAAATAATGGTCAGAATTATACTGATGTTAATAAGGCAATAGACTCAATGGAGAAAAGGGAAATAAATTCTCATGAATATTCAGAATATGAGGAACGCTATCAGCCTTTGGCATTTGTTTCATTTCTGTTATTTACAATTTCTTTTATTGTACCAACTAGAATTCGATATATCGAAAATGATCTATAATAAATTTATTTTACTATTCATTTTTTTTACAGGTTTGTTTAGCCAGGATAAGGGGCAGAAGTTCTTTAAAGAAAAGAAATATAATGAGGCAAGAAAATATTATGAGTCTGTGCTTGAGCATAGAGATGACGATAAAGCAGCTATGTTTGGTTTAGGCTCTAGCGCATATTACCAAAATGATATTGAGGCAGCATTAAATAGTTTTGGAAATACAATAGATACAGATAATAAAGCATTAAGATCAAAATCTTATTATAATATTGCTAGAATTCTGCAAGACAAAAACGAGATAGAACAAAGTTTGTCATTTTATAGAAAATCATTAGAGCTAAATCCAAACGATATGGATACAAAAATAAATTATGAACTATTGAAGAATCAAATGAAACAGCATCAAAAGCAAGAAGATAATCAGAATAAAGAAAATAATGATAACCAGAACGATGAGAGCCAACAAAATCAGGATCAGTCAAATAAAGAGGATGAAAATAATAGTCAAGAAAACGAATCTAAGTCGGAACAATATAAAAATGAGAACAAGGAAGAAGACAAGAATGAAATGGTTGAAAACGACTCAAGCAAGCAAGATGAGTCGCCGACAAAGGAAACAGATCAAAATGCAAATGATCAGCCACTTGAAGAAAATAAAAATAAATCTGATGAATTGATGCAAGCGGAGGCAATATTAAATGCACTAAAGGATCAAGAAAAGATTAATCAAAAACAAAAAATATTAAAAACAAAATCATATAAATTTGATAAGGACTGGTAAACATAGTGTACAAGGCAATACTATATATCATTCTTAATATATCGGTCGCTTACTGTATACAAGTGAAAGCGTATGTTGATAAGAATAAATGTTCTATAAATGATCTAATTAATTATAAAATAGAGTTACAAGATGCCAATTCTTTTGGTGATGTAAAGATGGAAAAAATATCAAAAGATTTTTCTGTTATTAGTGGTCCTAGTCAACAAACTAGTATGCAATGGGTAAATGGTAGTGTAACAAACTCAAGAATCATGTCATGGTCCATATCTCCAAAAAAATCAGGAAAACTAACTATCCCAGCTTTAACTATCATAGTCGGTAACAAAAAGTATAAAACAAGTCCAATAATAATTCAGGTTTCCGGAACAAAGAAAAAAAAATTAGACCGTGATGTTTTTATTACTTCTGAAATAGATAAACAGGAAGTATACCTAGGGGAACAGATTACTCTTTTGTACAAGATTTATAGAAAAGTGAAAATATCTATAGAACCGTTTGAGGTTCCAGAGTTTTCTGGGTTCTGGACTGAAGAGTTATATAGACCAAATCAAATTAAATTTAAAAAAGTTGATTTAAACGGTGTCAGGTATCAAGTTGGCACATTATACAAAGTGGCTCTTTTTCCTATATCTGGAAGTGAAGCTACTATAAAACCACTGGTGATAAAAATACAGACTCAGGAAAAAAGACCTAGAAGAAATAGAGATCCATTTTTTGATCCATTTTTTGACTCATTTTTTACTGAAACAGAAACAAAAATTTTACGATCTCCCGAGAGGGAGGTGTCAATTAAAAATTTTCCTGAGCCAAGGCCAGGTGGATTTACTGGAG
This sequence comes from Fidelibacterota bacterium, assembly GCA_002713885.1. Classification (GTDB taxonomy): domain Bacteria; phylum Fidelibacterota; class Marinisomatia; order Marinisomatales; family UBA1611; genus TMED80. The sequence continues at coordinate 10,704 of PAVC01000036.1, read as the reverse complement.
CAGTAGGGCTCTTTAATATAACTACTTCAATTGACAGAGATTCAACCAATGTAAATGAGGCTATTACTTTTAGAGTTAATGTCAATGGAACAGGAAATTTGGGATTATTTACACTACCTAAATTCAATTTTTCTGATCAATTAGACCAATTTCCACCAAAAGAAAATTTTGAAAAGAATCTGTTTCGAGATGCGCTGTCAGGGATGATGAGCTGGGAATATATTTTGGTACCGCGGATATCTGGGAAAATTTCTATTCCGCCAATATCGATGACCTATTTTGATCCTAATATTGAAAAATGGAAAAAAATTAGTACGGCACCTACAATCATACCAGTTAAAAAAGGAAAAGGTCGTATTCTTGATAATAGTGGGCTATCAAAAAANGAAATTGAGCTCTTAAAAAGAGATATAAATTATATTCGCACTAGCGAACCAGTNTGGAAAAAAATCGAAGAAGATTCATTTTTTATCATTATCTGTATATATATGTTTGCATTTTCATTGGTTCCAGTACCACTAGTTTTTAATTTTTTTCTTGGTTACAGATTAAATAGTAAATCGTCAAGGATATCTAGAAAAGCTCTATCNACCGCACGTAAAAAGNTTAGTAATCGTAGTGAAAAATNATCAATACCTNCTTCAAAAATAATTTTTTCATATTTAAAAGATAAACTTCAATTAACCTCTGATAATCTTGATCCAATTACCGTTGAGGACTTGTTACGTGATGCTNTAGATGCNTCACTATTAAATGAATTAATAANTCATCTAAAAGTATGTGANGGTTCCTATTATGGGCGGATGCAAGATAATAGTGAGACTGATATTGAGCAAAAAACAATAGATCTTTTGGAAAAAATTGATGGNCAAATAAAATGAGGATTCTATTTGCTTTCTTTATTCTTTTTTCAAATGTATACTCGCAAAATATAGATGAAAAGTTTTATGCTGCTAATAAATTATATAATAATACAAAGTATTTAGAGGGAATTGAGGTATACGAAAATATTTTATCAGAAGGTTGGGANAGTAGTAACCTTTACTATAATCTNGGCAATGCATATTTCAGGCAAAATCAAATTGGCCAATCTATTTGGTCATATCATAAAGCACTGAAGATGGATCCGAGGAATTTAGATTTAACACATAATCTTGAAATTGTAAATGCCAGNATTAAAGATAGAATTATACTTCCNGATGAGTTTTTTCTAGTTGATTTATATGTGAAAATTAAATCAAGATTTACTTTAAAAGAGTGGCTGATGATTGGTGGTATAACAATATTTATTACAGTTATATTATTTTTACTTTCGAAAATTTACATATTTAATAATTTTATTCTTGAAAGATCCATANTATTCCTTATCATTTTGGTTACAATTGAACATGGAATAATATTAGATAGGTTCTTTGATGAAAATGATAATAAGCTCGGTATAATTATTGATAATGAGGTTGATGCTTATTCTGGNCCTTTTTATGGTGACAATTCAATTTTATTTAAGATTAATGAGGGAACAATTGTTAGACTAAGCCAACTTCAAAAAAATTGGCTGGAAATAATCTTNCTAGATGGAAATAGGGCATGGATACCATTAGAGAAAATTCGTTTCTTATGATTAAAAAAATNTTATTATTTAATATATTATTNATTATTGTATCCGCTCANNATGCTGATTCACTATTCTGGTTTGATGCGAATAGTNTGCAGGAAGACCCTCCTCAATTTCCGATAGTTATTAATAAGGTATTTACTGGGAATCACATATTTATTTTAGACTCAATAAAACAATTGAAGTCAAAAGTTAATGAAGGCTTTCGCATACAGATCTTTGAATCAATGGTCAGTTCAATTGCGCGCGCAGAAGCAAAGCGGTTTCAAAATATTCTAGGTGATACTGTTTACNTNGATTTTGAAACACCACTATATAAACTAAGAATAGGGAACTATATTGATAGAAAAAAAGCAGAAAAAGCAATATCGGCCATTAAGCGATTGGGAGCTAAAGATTCGTGGATTGTNCGAACTAAAATCGATATGGTAAAGTAAAAATATGGCTGGACATAGTAAATGGGCAAATATACGCCATAGAAAAGGTGCACAAGATTCTAAACGAGGAAAGATATTTACAAAGATTATTAAAGAAATAACTGTTGCTGCCAAACTAGGTGGCAATGATCAAGACTCAAATCCTCGTTTAAGAAAAGCGATNTCAAATGCTCGTTCAAATAATATGCCTCAGGATAATATAATACGTGCAATTAAAAAGGGTACGGGGGAATTGGAAGGAATAGATTATGAAGAAATGTCATATGANGGATATGGACCAAATGGCATTGCTATTTTCATCGAGGTAATCACAGATAATAAAAACAGGACAGTCTCAGAGCTCAGACATATTTTAAATAAAAATGATGGCAATCTTGCCGAGCCAGGAAGTGTCGCCTGGATGTTTGAAAGGAAAGGGGAGATCCTAATATCTGAATTTAACGGTGATGAAGAAGATCTGCTCGACGACATAGTTGACAGTGGAGCAGATGATTTTGAAAAGGTTGAAAATGATGTGCTTGTCACTACGGATCAGAGTGAACTTTTAAATTCAAAAGATGCGTTGGAAGAAAAAGGATACAGTATAAAATCTGCAGATTTTATAATGGTTCCTAAGTCGACTCAGGCAGTGAGTGAAGAAGACCAAGAAAAAATAATTAATCTCATGGAAACAATTGATAACCATGATGATGTAAATCAAGTATACTCTAATTTTTTAATTAATTCGAATGCTTGAAAATAATTCAAATTGAATACGATTAGAATAATAGGAATAGACCCAGGAATTGTAATAACGGGGTTTTGTATACTGGATTTTTTTAAGTCTACAACAAGACTAGTTGCATATGGTGCAATCAGGCCGTTAAAAAAAGATCGTATAGAGAAGCGTTTAATGCATCTTCATGATGAAGTGTCATCTATTATTAGTAAGTTTAGTCCAACTATTATGGCTATGGAAGATTCATTTTATAGCAAAAATGTAAAGTCAGCGGTCATCCTAGGACAGGCGAGAGCTGTAATAATGTTGTCAGGTGCTAAGTCTGATATCGATATTTATGAATTTGCTCCAAGGAAAATTAAGCAATCTGTATGTGGCAATGGTTCTGCGACAAAAGAACAGGTCCAGTATATGGTTTCACAAATATTAAATCTAAAAGAATTGCCAAAACCTATCGATATAACTGACGCAATGGCAGTGGGTTTATGCTTTATTAATAATTATCAGATTATATGATTTATCAAGTAAGCGGCAATCTAATTACGAAACATAAAGATTTTGTTGTTATAGAGGTTAGCGGGATTGGGTTTAAAATCACGTCTACAACTAATACTATTAATACGATTAAGCTTGAGCAAAAAATACTATTACATACATATCTGCATGTTAGAGAAGATGCCCTTAATCTATATGGATTTCATTCTACGCTTGAGAGAGAAGTTTTTTTATTGCTTATTGGAATCAGCGGTATTGGTCCAAAACTTGCAATTACAATATTAAGTGGAATTCTTCCTGATGAACTTAAAGACAAAATTATTTCTGGTGATATAAGTTCTTTAACGTCTATTCCTGGAGTCGGCGAAAAAACAGCAAAACGAATTATAGTAGAACTGAAAGATAAGTTTACTAAGATTGAAGAAGGTTCTCTAGGATTTAGTGATAAACTTAATTCCAAATTATATGATGATGCATTAAATGCTCTCTCATCTCTTGGGTACAGCCCTCAACAATCAAAACAAGTATTAAATCATATAGCCAATGGTAAAGATGATAATAAGCATAATATTGAAAGTATAATTAAGGCAGCATTAAAACGTCTTAATGCATAATTAAATGGATAAGACATCACTCTATGATTGGCACCGATCAAATAGTAATAATATCATACCTTTTTCAGGATATTTATTGCCGGTTTACTACACTAGTATAGTAGATGAGCACTTAAGTGTACGTAAGAAAGCCGGATTATTTGATGTTAGTCACATGGGTGAGTTAATTGTCTCGGGTAAAGAGTCGGGAAAATTTATCCAATTAGTTACAGTTAATGATATATCTAAATTAAAATCTGGTCAGGCCCAGTATACTGCCATGTGCGATCTAAATGGTGGGATTATAGATGATATAATTATTTATAAAAAAGAAAATGAGTTTATGATGGTGGTAAATTCTTCAAATATTGAAAAAAATTTTCAATGGTTAAAATCTGTTGTAATTAATGATGTTCAAATAAAAAATTCAAGTCAAGAAATCGGACTAATTGCAATCCAAGGACCATTTTCGCGTAAAGTTTTACAATCAATAATTAAGCAAGATATATCTGATTTACTATTCTATCATTTTATTGATGAAATAGAAATTTTAGGACATAAAGCTTTATTGTCACGTACTGGCTATACAGGTGAGCTCGGGTATGAAATTTACGCCTCAACTGATTCTATAAATGTAATTTGGGAAGCAATAATTGAAGCAGGTAAGAATGATGGGTTAGTTCCGGCTGGCTTAGGTTGTAGAGATACATTGAGGCTAGAAATGAATTATCTGCTCTATGGTAATGATATAGATCAAACAATTAACCCGCTAGAAGCTGGATTAAACTGGATTACTAAATTAGATAAAAGTGATTTTATTGGAAGAGAGGCGATTGTGGCAGAAAAAAATAAAATAAATAAAACCATATTTAGTTTTATAATGTTAGACAAAGCCATTCCAAGATCTGGGTATGAGGTAATTCATGGTGGTTCATCCGTTGGTAATGTTACTAGCGGAACGATGAGTCCCAGTCTAAAGAAAGGCATTGGCATAGGTTATATAGATAAATCATATTATGAGATAGGGGCTAATATCAAGATTGATGTGAGAGGAAAATTAAAGCAAGCGCAAATAGTCCAGGCACCTTTTTATAAAGATGGGAGTTTGTACAGTTGATGTAAAATATTAAAGATCTTGCTATAAATTTTAGTTATTTTTTCTTATTTTATGTATTAATTCCACATGCTAAAGAAACCTTCAATCCAAGAAGATCGACGCTTAGAAATATTAGGTATACTTTTATTAGCTATATCTGTCTTCATATTTGTTAGCCTTCTGGGTTATGACCCAAGTGAGGAACCTTCTATAAGGCCCTCAGTGAATATAAATAATCCAATGGGAATCTTAGGCATTGTAGTCGCACACGCATTCATAAAATTAGGCTTTGGATATGCATCTTTCATCTTACCAGCACTTGGACTATTCTGGGGCTGGGTTTTTTTCTCAAAAATAGATAAAGAGTATCCCCTTAAAGTCACTTTATATAGCTGTCTATTTATGATGCTATTATCAATATCGGTAGGTGTGATATCTATTCAATATGATATTGGTCCATCGAAGTTCCACTATTCAGGAGTATTGGCAGGGCTCATGGCTGATCTCGCCATAGATATGTTTAGCATTTATGGTTGTATATTATTTTTGATTGCATGCTATTTAATGCTAATTAGAGCGTATTTTGATCTTGATTATTATAAGCCACTTGTCGTTTTTAAAGAAAAAATTATTTTATGGAAAACTAATTATTTAGATACTCGGAAAAAGTTTATTAAAGAAGAGGAAAAGAGAAAACATACACAGGAATTAAAATCAAAAATTAAAATTGAGAATGATACTAAATCTTCAAACGAAGGTTTTTTAGAAGAGGTAAGTGGTAATAAAGAAGATATTAGTGAAGTAGATATAGAAACCACTGATAACCAGGATCCTCAAATTGATGCTGATGAGCATATTGATAAAGATAGCGAAAGAATCGAACAGTCACCTGATAATATAAACTCTTCATTGGAAAATGAATCTGTTGAATCTATTGAGGAGTTGAACATTGAAAAAATGGCAGAGAATACTGAGATTGATATAGATCAGGTTGAAGATAGACAAAAGCCTAAAAGAAAATATCGATTACCATCATCAGATTTATTATCTGATCCTATTAATGTTTCAGACACGTTAAATAGAGATGAATTAGTTGACAGAGCAAATTATTTGACTCAATCACTTGCCACATATGGGGTTGAAGGGAAGGTTGTAAATGTTCATCCAGGGCCAGTAATTACATTATTTGAAGTTGAGCCTGCTGAGGGAGTTAGAGTAAATAAATTTGTTCAGTTAGCTGATGACTTGGCTAGGGTTATGGAAGCTAGCAGTGTAAGAGTAATTGCGCCTATCCCAGGAAGATCATCTGTGGGTATAGAAATCCCTAACCGCAATCCGGCAACTGTTTTTTTTAAATCTGTTATAAATAGTCCTGAATTTGCTGAATCAGATTCAATGTTAACATTAGCAATAGGTAAAACAACCTCTGGAGAAATAAGTACTCTTGATCTTTCAAAAATGCCTCATTTACTAATTGCAGGTACCACCGGTTCTGGTAAATCAGTATGTATTAACACCATAATTTGTAGCATTTTATATCATGCAACTCCTGATGAAGTCAAATTTGTTATGATAGACCCGAAAAAAGTAGAGATGACTTTATTTAAAAATTTGGAAGGTTATCACTTATTGAAAATGGAAGATATCAATGAACCAATAGTTACATCTGTTGATAACGCGATACTTGCACTAAGAGCGCTCGAGAAAGAAATGGATAGGAGGTATAATGTGCTGGCTGATGCGATTGTTAGAAATATTACAGAATATAATGAAAAAATGGAAAAAAGTGGCGAGATTATTATGCCGTATATAGTACTTGTGATTGATGAATTAGCGGATCTAATGATGTTGTCAGCGAAAGATGTTGAGGCGCCAATAGCAAGATTAGCACAGCTTTCTAGGGCAGTCGGAATTCATTTAGTGATTGCCACACAGAGACCTTCAGTGGATGTTATTACAGGTGTTATTAAAGCTAATTTTCCATCAAGGATTGCCTTTCAAGTTGCAAGTAAAATCGATTCTAGAACCATAATTGATCAGCAAGGGGCAGATAAACTAATAGGACGAGGAGATATGTTGCACCTTGGGACAGGAAGCTCCGATGTCTTTAGAATGCACAATGCTTTCTTAACATTAGAAGAGATTGGATCAATAATGAATCATATTTCAAAACAACCAAAGACTGATGAAGTAATCCTTCCTTCAGTTAGGGAGTCATTGGTTAATGAATATGGCGATCGGAATGAAGGCTCTAATGATGAATTATTTCAGGATGCTATTTCGTTAGTTATCACGCATCAGCAAGGATCGATCTCGCTACTGCAAAGGCGATTAAAAGTTGGTTACTCGAGGGCAGCTAGGCTTATTGATGAGATGGAGCAAGCAGGGATTGTTGGCCCATTCACCGGCAGTAAAGCAAGAGAAGTATTGGTTGATGAAACTTATTTAGAGATAATAAAAGAATAATTAATAAATGCGCCAAATCTTCTTAGTATGGATCTATTCCATTGCTCTATTGTTTGGCCAAATCAGTCCGCTTAAGAACTTCTATAGTTTTTTAAATCAGGGCCATATAGTTAGAATGGAGATTGATTTTTATCAAAAACAGTTTGACAATGCTTATCAATCCTCCGGCTCATTTTACTTGATTGGGGAAAAGAATTATGTTTATGACTCGTTATCATTTCAAATGATCGTTAAAGATAGTCTAGTTACTACCATTAATCATGAAACAAATCAAGTTGTATATAGTTCTATTCAGAAAGAGCAACTCACCATACTTGATATTTTATCTGGTAGAAAAGAGTATTTAGAATTTTTAGATGAGTCTGATGCTAGTAATGTCAAAAAATTTAATATTCCTAATTTAGACTATTCTGGATCTTTTGAATTTGATCAAGATACTGGATTGATAAAAATGATTAAACTCAATATTGATTACAACCAGAATGTTTCAATTACAGTAAGATCTATTAAAGCTCTAGGAAATTATACAAAGCCTCATTTTGATTTGAATAGATTTGAAATAATAGACCTCCGTGGGTAAAGTATTAAAAATAGTATTATTAATTACCGTCAGTGCGATAGGTCTATATTTTGCTTTTCATAATATAGACTTTAATAACTTATTTAATCGGTTGTTAAAAATAGATTTAATAAAATTTTTTGCAGCAATTTTTATTCTCATGGTCGCTTGCATTGTTAGAGCAAAACGATTACAATATATTTTATATCCTTTAGACAAAAATATCTCACTGCATCATCTATTTAGTTCTACCATGATTGGTTATTTTGGTAATGGAATATTATTCTTTCGCTTCGGTGAGATTTTAAAAGCTTATTCCATATCGCAGGGTAATAAAATAACAACCTCTGAATCGTTTGGTATAATAATGCTAGAAAGGGTAATTGATGCGCTGACAGTATTAATATTTCTTTTAATGTTTTTGCCTTGGCTGCCGATTCAAAATACCACAATTAATTATTGGGTCAGTGCATTTGCAGTGGTGACAGTATTCTTCACTCTTATAATCCTAATTTTAAGAAAAATTAATTGGAAAAATTTTATTACTTCTCTGAGTTTTATAAATGAATCGTTTAGAAGTTTACTAGTATCCATGATGGAAAAAATATTTGATGGAATAGATGCAATAAAAAATACAAAACACACTTGGGGTATTTTAATATCTACTTTTTTGATATGGATTTGTTATTATCTTATGACAGTATGGTTACTTGAATCTTGTCAAATATATCTTACGCTGTCAGGAGCGTTTATTATGCTATTAATGGGAGCAATTATAATTGCAGTGCCAGCGTTACCTGGTGGCCTAGGTACCTATGAAGCAGGTATAACATTTACTTTAATGTTGCTTTTTTATGTAACAAAAGATGAGGCATTGACTTATGCAATTGTATCGCACGCTTCAAATTATATCCCGTATATGGTTGTTGGTTTAATATATTTTATAATTAGCGGGCTTAAAATAAGTGATATAAAAAATAAGGCAAATTCATAATGAGAAAGTATGACTGCATTTTCTTTGATAGGGATGGGACCATTAATCATGACCCTGGTTATATTTCTAAATTAAAAGATTTCATATTTTTCGAATTCACAATTAGTGCTCTTAAGCTACTTGTGTCTATTACCAATAAGTTTATTATTATTACTAATCAGTCTGGTGTTAGTAGGGGGCTAATTAAGGAAAATGATTTATTGAGAATAAATGATTTTATTATGAATGAATTAAAAATAAATAAATTACCACTATTAAAAATATATTATTGTACTGATCATCCTGATCATGCCACAGATAGAAGGAAACCTGGATCTGGTATGTTTTTAGACGCGGCTAGAGATTATAACATTGATTTATCAAATTGTTTAATGATAGGTGATTCAATATCGGATATCCAGCCTGCAAATAATTTAGGTATGGATTCTATGCTTGTTCTAACGGGGAATGGGAAAAATCATCATAGTAGATTTAGTAAGGATAATGAACCAACTTATGTCTCACAAAATATTTTAACTGGAGCAAAACTATTGGCACAATGAAGGTGTCTGTATTAATGGGTGGCGCTAGCGCTGAAAGAGAAGTCTCAATAAAGACAGGATCAGCTGTGATAAAAGCATGCAAAGAGCTGGGCTATACAGCAACTCCGATTGAGTTTTATGATGATTATAAATCTTTATTGACTGAAATTAAATTCTCAGACATTGTCTTTAACGCACTACATGGTACAACCGGTGAAGATGGGACTATCCAATTATGGCTAGAAAAATATAATATTTCATATACAGGTTCAAATTCTGATGCTTCCAGAACATGTATGAATAAAGATCAAAGTAAGAAAATAGTTAGGGAAAATAATTTTTTGACTCCTGATTGGTTTCTTATGGATAAGAATATTGAATTAAGTAAAATTAAATTTCCATGTATTGTTAAACCGAATGCGCAGGGTAGCACTTTTGGGCTTTCTATGGTAGAGAATAAAGATGCGCTCGAAAGAGCAATAAGCCTTGCCAGTGAATATGATAGGGATGTTTTAATAGAAAATTATATAAAAGGTAGGGAAATTACTGTTGGCATTTTAGATATGGAGCCATTACCTATTGTGGAAATAGTGCCGAAGCATCAAATATATGACTATGAATGTAAATATAATCCCGGAATGAGTAAGTATTTATGCCCAGCAAATATTGATAAAAGCCTAACTAATAAAATTAAAAGAGATAGTATAGAAATTTTTAAAATCTTGGGTTGCAGTGGATACGGTAGACTAGATTTTATATTAGATGATGGTGAATATCATTTTTTAGAACTAAATACTCTTCCCGGTATGACATCAACAAGCTTATTACCGATTGCTGCAAAAAATTCAGGGCTCTTATTCACTCAATTGATAAGTAAAATAATAGAAGTTAGTATTTAATATCTTATCTCATTTAACCTTTTTTGCATTACTGCATTACTGCATTACTGCATTACAAAGCTGAATAAAAAAATAATGATATCATTAATGAAATTGATTGTCAGTAATAATATTTATACTGTAAATTATGAGGCTTAGCACGTTTATCATTTATCTCCAGTAATCATAATAAAAAAAAATTATTTCTGGGCAGTGATATAATTATGCTAAGATAAGTTAATTGAAAATTTTCAAAGAATTGAATTGCCACCGTAGCTCAGTTGGTAGAGCAACTGATTTGTAATCAGTCGGTCGGAGGTTCGAGTCCTCTC
>PAVC01000035.1 GCA_002713885.1 Fidelibacterota bacterium | reverse complement strand
GAAAACACAAGCTATCAGGGTCATTATGTTATGGCTGAATCTGACACAGAAGGAGATGTATCCTTGCAAATTTCTTTTTATGATTTGGGTAACCAGGCGGGGAATGATGGTACACCTATTCAGGCAACAACGAATAACAGCAGAGTGATTTTTGATAAAACGAACCCAGGAATAACCGCAGCAGCATTTACTACCAATAATGTTTATGAAGATTCACTTGCAAAGATTGATGACGTTGGTGAAATAACTATCTCATTCAATGAAAATATCAGAAGCATATCTACGCTATTAAATGACTATGAGATTGCTCTTAGTGGCAATGGTCAAGACTATTCCTATGACTACACATTTTCTGATACAAATAACAATGGAACCATATTGCTTAATATGTTGGCATCAGACTCCGCTGGAAATCAGTCTGATACATTGATCGATAGGGTGTATTTTGATAAAACATCTCCAAGCGTATTTAATATATATGAGGGCTCTCTTGTTTCAGATCAGGTATATACAAAATATGCTGACTCACTTCAGCTGGCATGGTTTATTATGGAGTCAGGATCTGGAAATAAAACCGCTTATATTGCACTTGGCTCTGACTCTGGAACCGTTGACATATTGGGCTGGACCCCAGCATCAGAAATAACTCAGTCATCATTGACCTCACTCAGCCTCAATAATAACTCAAAATATTTTGGAGCCGTGTGGGTGGAAGATAATGCAGGAAATAAATCAGACTCAGTATGGGGCAATGGAATTATTGTTGATCTAGAAGCGCCTAACCCTGGCATTGTTTGGGATGGTTTTTTGAGTGAAGATATTGACTATACAGCAGACTCTAGCCTTTTATTTGTTCAGTGGAGTGATTTTACAGACAACCAGTCTATTGACTATTATGAAGCATCCATTGGAAGCCTTGATGATACAACTAATATTTCAGATTGGCAGAGAGCAACCCAGTTAGATAATATTCAAATCTCTGGATTAAATCTTTCTAGAGGAATACAATACTTTGCGTATTTACGTGCTGCAGACTCAGCATCTAATATCTCATCTGGGATCCGTAGCGATGGTATCGAGTTTGATAATACACCTCCGAATATAAAATCTATATATCCCTTGTTCGATTCTTTACAGGTCTTATCGGTATTAGAGAATGATGATATTCAAATTAGTTTTAATAAGCCTATATTGAAATTTGGATTAAATGTAACCGTGACTCAGGACACAGCAGTTAATTATGAGCTTACAAAACAAGATTCTGGCATTACTATTTCTATACTTGATACGCTCCCGAGCTATGAAACAATAACAGTGATCTTAGACACAGCTATCGCCTTTAATCTTTTAAACTATACAGATACTATAATTTTTCGGAGCAAACTCTGGGGTGATCTAAACAATGATTATCAATTATCTGTCGAAGATGTTCTAGCGTTTAACCAGTCTTGGCCTCATTCGAGTACCGATCTAGGCCCTGTAAGTGGAACTCCGCCATTTTTATCTCCTTCTCCTGATGGTGAACTAAACCTCTCAGATCTTTCAGCCTTTGGTAAAATGTGGGTCTGGTACTACCATGAGTATAGCACTGATTCACTGTCCTCACTTTATTTATCGTATGATACTGGCCTAACGGGGACTGTATCAAAAAATAAAATTAATCTTTCTATTCCTGGAGATGTTTATGGTGCTGAAATAGTATTTTTTAATGCTAACCAATCTATGCATGATTTAGTCGTTAATAATCTGAATACAGGCGCTTTCAACTATTCTTTATCTGATTCAATCCAGAACTCCATCAGTTTTCTTATTGCAGACAAAAATGGTTTAGACTCTACATTAACATTTTCACTTTCCCAGGATCTGCCCGAAGATTTTATTTCTAATGTGAAATATAAATTTATTGATGAAAAAGCCAACCAGGTCAGTAAAGGAGCTGGACAACTTAGTTTAGTAATATTACCGGATAAATTTGATGTATATCAGAATTATCCTAATCCGTTCAATGCAGAAACGATCATTCGCTATGACCTTCCACAAGCAGAGAACGTTTCAATAAAAATATATGATATAATCGGTAGAGAGATCTATTCAGCTNTTAATAAAAAACAGCAACCAGGTAAAAATAGTTTTATCTGGAAAGGGAATAATAATCTAGGTGGTCTGNTGAGCTCAGGAATGTATTTCTTGCAGATATCAGCNGGGAAAGAAATAAAAAGAATGAAGATGATTTTGCTAAAATAACCAGCAGATTACATTTTCTCCGGAGCGCTAATACCTAAGATAGATAACCCAGTAGAAAGTATGATCTTTGTACTAAGGATTAATCCTAACCTAGATTGAGTCAGTCCTTTATCTTCAGTAATAACTTTACATGTTCCATAAAATTTGTGAAACTGTGCAGCAAGAGTCTGTAGATAGTTGGCGATATTTTGTGGCTCTAGCGTATCCAACATAGTGTGCATGGTCACAGGAAAATTTGACATAACCTTCATTAATTTTATTTCATTTTCATTATCGAGGAGGNTTGAGTCAAAATTATCTAATAATTGGAANCCNTGATCTGCTCCATGCTTAATTATATTACATATTCTAGCGTGTGCATATTGTAAATAAAANACAGGGTTATTGTCTGATTGATCTTTTGCTAGATCAAGGTCAAAATCAAGGTGTGAGTTCATGCTTCGCATAATAAAAAAGTACCGCACAATATCGATCCCTAATTCATTTAACAGGTCNTCNAAGGTTACAAAGTNCGCTTTTCTGGTGGACATCTTTACCTTTTCNCCNTCTCTGATAAGCGTTACAAACTGGTATAATAATATTTTAATGTGATNGGTATTTAATCCAAGAGCNTTTAATGCAGATAATACATCAGGATAAGTGTCTGCGTGGTCAGCACCGAACACATCAACAATTAGATCGAATCCTCTATTAATTTTATCTTTATGGTAAGCTGTATCTGGTAGCCGATAGGTAGGCTCTCCGGTGCTTTTTATATATACCTTATCCTGTTTTCCNCCTGATGATGTGGCCTTGTACCATGTTGCGCCATCTTTATCATAGATCAGCTTTTTTTCTTTTAGCTGAGCTAATAATTCTTTTATNGCTCCTGACTCGTAAAAAGTTTTTTCATTNGTAAACTTATCAAACTTGATTCCTAGTTTATCTAGGCTTGCTTCTATTTGTTTAAATATTACATTTTCAGCCTCGGAAAGAAATGTTGCATCGTTTTNATCAAGNTTTTTCCCAAAACGATCAATAACTTGTTTTGCAATATCAATAATGTACTCCCCTTGATAACCTTCTTCGGGAAACTCAAATGGTTTATTGATTAACTCAAAATATCTTGATGCGACCGATTCTCCTAGCACTCGCATTTGTTTTCCCGCATCGTTATAGTAATACTCTCTTGTTACATTATATCCATGCCACTCTAGAATATTTGATACCGTATCACCGAGAACTGCATTTCTACCATGTCCAACTGTTAGAGGTCCGGTCGGGTTAGCACTTACAAACTCAACATTAGCTGATTTACCTTTTCCCACATTTTCTTTCCCATATTCTTCACCATATTTAATAATCGATATAATTTTATTCTGGTAAAATGTAGGCTTAACCACAAAGTTTATAAATCCAGGTGGCGTAACCGTAATCTCTTCAATGTTATCCAAGTTTTTTTCTATGAGATTTTTGTGTATTTCATTTGCTATATCGATCGGTTTTTTATTTATTGATCCGGCCAAAAGCATGGCAATGTTGGTTGATAAATCTCCAAAACCATCCTGCTTTGGTGGTAAAAGGCTGAACTCTTTTATCGGCAGATCTAAGCTCTTTAGAGTTCGATTTATTTCCTTGTTAATATATGCTTTGAACGTGTTAATCGCTGTATTCTTTTTTAGGGGCATCGGCCCATAGCTTTTCTATATTGTAATAATCTCTTTCTTGTGTTTTGAACACGTGAACTATTATATCAATATAATCTAATAGTACCCATGATAATTTTTCATATCCTTCAATATGCCAAGGTTTATGAGGTGTTCCTTTACGTATGCTATCGCATATTGCTTTGATCTGAGGTTCCGTATTAGCTGAACAGATAATAAAATAGTCAGTTAATGAGGTAATATGGTTTACCTCTAAGACTATTAATTTTTCAGCTTTTTTATCTAAAGCGCACTCTACGATAGTGTCTACAAGGATAGCTGAAGAATTTGTTTTTTTAGATTTCTCTGGCAAATTAATAGTTAGCAGAAATATAATTATTTAATTCTGCAAATGAGGTGTAATCCTGACCCAAAATGACAGTAACGTCCACACCAAGTGATTCATCAGGTAATATCTGAATACGTGTACTGTCTGTAAGATATACTCCGAAAGTTTCTACAATTTTTTTTAAACTTTTGACTTTTTCATTTCGCTGAATGATCAGAGTTTTTTTGTAGTTGTGATGGTCAGCATTATCAGAGTTTATAACATCTATTTGCTTTGTGCGCAGAAATTCTGTTGTTTTTGAAGCCAAAGCATATACACCACAACCATTTAATACCTCAACCTTTATATTTTCAATTGGGTTTTGGAGGTAGATGTCTTTTGCCAGTACTGGTTGTGAAGAAATATTTGTATTGATTGGCTTGATCTCTACTCCATCATGAAGCTGATTTTGTGAGAACGAGTAGATGAACCCAAGAAGGATTATTCCTGAAAAAGTAATAGCTGCATTTAGAGCTATTCCTAGGTTTTCAGATTTCTTTTTTCTTTTATTATTTGGCAAAAAGTTTAGTAGAGAATGAGCCCATAACTACCGGGGATTCGTCTACCGGAAAGATTATTATTTAGCCTATTATTCAATCCATAATTAGGAAGATTTTTAAAACTGATTTCAAGAAAAGAGTTTTTTGTTGGCCGATATACAAGCCCGGTCTCAAATGCAACTCTTGGAACGTTATTTTGAGCTCCTTGATGGTCGAAGCTGCTAATAGATGGTTGGTACAATAAGATATTTGCACTAAGCCTTAGATTTTCACTGGCCCAATAGGTAATATTGTTTGTATAGCCGGCAACGGATACAGATTGGTTCCCCAGTGACATCATGGACATAGAAAAACCTTGTTGAATGTCAAATCGCTCAGGGTCAAATAAAGACAGGTTACTATAATTTAGTTGCCCATGTAGATTGTTTGGAACCATGTCTGGCAGTCGGTCCTCAATGAATTGTGAATATGCTGCATTTATAATTATGCAATAAAACAATGTGTTATAGATATTTCTTTTCATATTAATGACTTTAATTTAATAAAAGTATTTTTGTTCCAAACATAACTTAATACTTTTTTTATTAAGTTTTTCAGTTTGAACGTGATTCAATTATTCCGCCTCCAATACAAATATCATTGTTGTAAAAGACTATNGACTGACCAGGTGCTACAGCAAACTTTGGAGTGGTAAATTCAACTAAAATATTATTCGACTGTTTTGTTATTCTGCAGGGCGTATCTTTAGATCTGTATCTTATTTTGGCAGTTATATTGTTATCATTTGTGGGCGGAGAACCAGATATCCAATTAATGTTTGAGGCAGTAAGAAAAGAATGGTATAAGTCTGGATGTTCATGCCCTTGTACAACAGTCAAGCGATTTTCTGATATGATCTTATCTGACACATACCATGGTGCTTCTTGATTCCCAAAACCGCCCCCGATACCTAGTCCCTGTCTCTGACCATAGGTGTAATACATTAGGCCTTCGTGTTGGCCAATAATATCACCTTTGTCTGATACAATATCACCAGGCTGAGTGTCAATGTATTTTTTTAAAAAATTTCTATAGTTTCTTTCTCCAATAAAACAGATACCGGTACTGTCTTTTTTATTATGATTTAAAAAACCAAGATCATTTGCTTTTTTTCTTACATATTCTTTGTTTAGATCTCCAATAGGAAAAATACTCTTAGAGACTTGATATTGATCAAGTCTGTATAAGAAATAGCTTTGGTCTTTATTAGTATCTTTACCACGAAGGAGCTGAAAAATATTATCATGAGTTTTTATTTGTGCATAGTGTCCGGTAGCAATTTTTTTTGCTCCTAGTTCAAGAGAATAATCTAAAAACGCACGAAATTTTATTTCTTTGTTACAAATTATATCAGGATTTGGTGTCCGTCCTATTTTGCATTCTTCTAAAAATATTTTGAATACTTTATCCCAATATTCATCTGTGAGATCAATAGATCTAAGAGGAATATCCAGCGTCTCACATACTTGTAGTGCATCTTTGTAGTCTTGAGCAGCGGTGCAAAATTCTTCATCTTCTTCATCCCAGTTTTTCATAAAAATTGCTTCAACATTATACCCATTTTCAACAAGAATCGATGCTGCAACGGCACTGTCAACGCCACCGCTCATTCCAATGATTATGGTATCGCTCATATAATTTCTTTTAAAGCTGAAATCAATAGATCGATTTCTTTTTTATTGTTATCTTGACCAAAACTAATTCTCACTGTAGATAGATTGAGATCATTCGTTATCCCCATTTCCTTAAGCACAGCTGAAGGTTTTACGTTACCAGTATTACACGCAGAGCCATTTGACACAGCAATATTTTTTCTATCGAGTTTTGCCATTATTATATCTGACTTATTCCCAGGAAAGGAAATGCTTATCAAGCCAGGTAGGCTATTATCGGGGTTTCCATTTCGTTTTGCATCAGGGAAATTAGATGTTAGCTTTTTTAGAAAGTAATCTTCTAAGTCTTTTAGCTGGGTGTNACAAATTTTTTGACTTTGTGTGACTAGTTCTGCTGCTAATCCCATTCCAACAATACCNGCGATGTTTTCCGTTCCNCCTCTTATACCATACTCTTGCTCTCCGCCAACAATTAAAGACTTTACCATTTTTTTACTTTTTACAAATAAAGCACCTATTCCTTTGGGTCCATAGAATTTGTGGGCTGATAAGCTTAAGAATTCTACNCCTAATGAGTTTACATCAACTGGAATCTTTCCAAGTGCCTGAACTGCGTCAGTGTGGAAAGGGATATTTAATGATCTAGTTATTTTAACGATTTCTTGGATTGGCTGTATTGTCCCCACCTCATTATTTGCNAGCATTATGCTGATCAGACCAGTATCCTCATGGATTAAATCTGTTANAGAATCAATTTCTACTGTTCCNTCAGTATTAACAGGTAANAGGGAGGCGGTTACGCCGTGCGGTTNAATNTTTTTTAATACTTTTAATATAGCCGGATGTTCAATAGNGGATACGATAATATGTTTTTTNTTATCTTCTGCTTTGGTCCATAATACCTGATTATTTGCTTCAGTCCCNCCACTGGTAAAGAAAATTTGTTCGACTTTTGCTCCAATTGCATCCGCAACTTGGTTTCTAGCTTTTTCGATTAATGATTTTGCTTTTCTTCCTTGGGTGTAAATACTCGAAGGGTTCGCATAATGTTCTCGATTTATATAGTCAATTTTTTCTGCGACTTTTGGATGTATTGGTGTTGTAGCACTGTGGTCAAAATAAATCATGATTGTTAAATATTAGATAAATAGTCTAATCGTCGCCAATAGAAGCGTATTTCACTGTATTTTTTAGACTCAAATAAAATGGGGTTTTCCGCTGTTCCAGACTCTTTATAATTACTTCTTTATTGTAATCAAATCGAACCACTTCCCAATTAATTGTATCTCCTACTGTCAAAAAAGCAACAGAGCCTCTCGGGTCCTTATCAAAGGGTAGACCAGTTGCGCCCTGACAATATATAGTTAGATTATTTTCTGTTTCTTCTCTTGGTATGTGTACATGCCCATGAACAAATAAAAATTGAGATATTCCTTCGTGAGCAGCACTGACATGTTTTTTCCAGTTCAATGCTTCTTGAATTGTAGGGGGATGATCATCTCGCTGATACCATGCATGAGTAAATTCTACCAATGTCGATCCAACAATATCTCTGTGGGAGATAACCATCTTTCTAATAAACTCAACACCCGGGTTACCTAGTTTCTCTGCGGTCCATTTTTCATTTTCAACAATTGCCTTACAGATGGGATCGTAAGGGTCCATTCCCTCTAAATTAGGAAGCTCTTCTTCCCAAAGTTTTTCAATGATATATCGGTCATGATTCCCTCTGATGAATATACAATTATCAATAGAATTTAGTGCTTCTAATGTTTTTTCTGGTTCTGGACCAAGAGAAAAACAATCACCTAGACATACTATTTGATCTATATTTTCTCTAGCATTAATTATGTTGAGTGCTTCTGATAATGCAGAACTATTCGAGTGTATATCGGTAATAATTGCAAATGTTTTATTTAGCATAACAGAGTAATCTATTTTAGATATTCATTGTCGTACAAGATAAATTTAATATTAAATTTTAGTTATTATTTTAACCAGATAAAATATTGTAGATGAAAAAATCTGATAAAATTCTTATTCTAGGCTCAATCGGTCTGGATACGATTGAAACTCAATATGGCAAAAAAGAAGATCTGTTAGGTGGATCAGCAACCTATGCTACAATCGCGGCTGGGATTTATGGTTCTGCTATTCCGGTAGGAATAGTCGGAGATGACTTTCCAAAAGACGGGTATGATATATTTTCAAAATACTCAATAAATATAAATAATATTGAAACAAAGACCGGCACGACTTTTAGGTGGGGTGGTAGATACCATGAAAATGGAGACGATAGGGATACATTATTTACCGAGCTAGGTGTTTTTGAATATTTTGAGCCTATCATTGATGAAAAAGACTCAAATATTTCTTGGTTATTTTTAGCGAATATTCACCCTGCGCTACAGACTATGGTACTAAAACAATGTACAAACAGTCCCTATGTTATCACAGACACAATGAATCTGTGGATTAATACAACTGCAAAAGAATTAAGATCACTTATCAATGAAACTAACATTTTATTAATTAATGAAAGTGAACTTGTTGAACTAATAAAAACTGATGATATAATAACCGCTGCTCATAAAGTATTATCAATGGGGCCTGAAAAAATAATCGTTAAGCTTGGGAGTAAAGGAGCGCGATGTTTTTCTAAAGATGAAGAGATTTCTATAGGTGTGTATCCTGTGTCAAAAGTAATTGACCCAACTGGCGCTGGAGATGTTTTTGGCGGTGGATTTGTATCCGGGATGTCTGAGGGATTATCAGTCTATGATTCAATGCGGAGAGGGACAGCACTTGCATCGTTCTGTATTGAGGATTTTGGAGTAAGTAGGCTGTTGAATATTAGACATGAAGAGTTAGAAGAAAGAATAAATTCTATTAAATAGCTCACACAGATTGCTTGTTCAACTTGATTGATTCCGATTAAGTTCTGAAATAGTTTTTTCAAAAAAGAGGTTATTATGATTCATTGGTTAAGAATTAATTCAAATTATTTATTAGTTACCATATTTGGTTTATTAATTGTAGCCTGCTCGAGCCAGGAATACACCACTGCAAAATTGGCGATACAGCAGTCCGACTGGTCTAAGGCTAAAGAGTGGCTCCCGAAAGCCATAGCCGTTGAGCCAGACAATCCTGAGATTCCAATAGTATATGCTATAGAGGTACATGCGAGGAATGGTGACTGGGCGAAAATGCAAGAAATGCTGCAAAAAGCATTGTCTATAGATCCAAATAAAAAAGTTGAGGTGCGAGCCGTTTTTTTACCAGTATCAGAGCAGGTAAATAATTATACTCAATATTATTGGGCAGAGCAATTTAACACTGGTGTTGAAAAATTTAAAAAGATCCAAGAAGAGCCAGATAATAAAAAGAAGTATTTGAATGAGGCGATTGAAAACTTTACTAATGCATCTATAATAAATCCTACAGATGCTCAAACATACACGACTCTTTCAAAGTGCTATCTTGACCTAGATGATAAGGAAAAGGCGATTCAATTAATTAAGACAGCCGTTGAAAAAAATCCTGAAAACTTTAATGCTAATTTCACAGCAGGTCAGATTATGTTGCGATGTGACCTAAGCAGTCAAGAAGTTCTTCCTTATTATCAAAAAGCTGTCCAGATCGAACCATCTAACAGTAATGCATTGAGAGAGTTGGCAGCTATGTATTATGATATTGATCAAAAAGAAAAATCTATCCAAGTATTTAAAGATGCTATACAAAATGAGGATAATAAAATTGTTAAAGCTGATCTTTATTTTAACCTAGGTGTGATCCACAATCAGATGAAAAACTATGAGGAAGCAGAGAAGGCATTTGATGAGGCGTATTATTTAAATGAAGATGATTTTGAGGCAGCACTTGGTATGGCTAGTGCATATGAAGGTCTTGGAGATAAGTATTTTAATGGGACCGATGGTTTCACTAAGGATTTAGATTCAGCATTTCGCTGGTATAGAAAAGCAGAAAAAAAGATTAAAGACGTAAAGCGTATTGATTTTGAAAATGCAGCAGAATATCAGCGTCAGTTGGAACTCATTCGTTATAAAAGAGATATTGCGGAACAGAATTAATTTTATTAGCCTAATTTTTGTCTTTTATTAAAATACTCGTTTAGACCCTTATCGAGACTATCATCAGTAAATAACGGGACGTAATCAATAAGATTTAATCTGCACTCACTTTTGTAATAATTTTGTAATCCTTTTATAAGATTCTTATAATCATTTTTTACATGCCATGGGTCAGTAGTGATTTCTTCGCCAGATTCCATATCTACAAATTTAGTTCGGGTATTGAAATCAAATTCTAACTCATTACGATCGAGAATATGAAAGAGAATAACTTCTTGTTTGCTATGACGAAAATGTTTTAATCCATTCATAATATTATTTGGGTCATCAAACAGGTCAGATATAATTATAACCAAACCTCTTTTGGTAATTCTTTCGGCCATCTCATGCAGCACTGGCTCAATTTTTGTATCAGCTCCAGGTGATTCTACATCTAAAACATTTAGTAAACTATTTAGATGACTTGGAGTAGACTTTGGAGGAATAAATGATCGTATGGACTCATCAAAAAGTACAACTCCCGCTGCATCCTGCTGACTAATCATAAGGTAGGAAAGCGCTGCAAGTAAATAACTACCATATTGTAGTTTTGATACTGCGCCACTAGTATATGCCATAGACTTACTGGTATCAAGGATTAGATGTGCTCTGAGGTTTGTTTCTTCCTCGTAACGTTTTACATAAAGTCTATTTGTTTTTCCATATAGTTTCCAGTCAATATGTCGGACTTCATCTCCGGGTTCATAGCTTCTGTGTTCAGCAAATTCAACACTAAATCCATGATATGGACTACGATGTTGACCAATGATATATCCTTCTACAACCATTTTTGCTCTCATAGAGATAGAGTCAAGCATTGCTACCATTTCTGGTTGCAGATATTTCCTTTTATCTGCTAATTGCGAAATATTAAGCCTCTATATTTTTTATTAGCTGATTTATAATATCATCTACTTTTATACCCTCAGCCTCTGCATTAAAATTTGGAAGAATTCTATGACGCAAAATATCTGGAGCAAGAGATTGTATATCTTCTATGCTAGGAGTAGGTCTCCCATCTAATAATGCTTTTGCTTTCGCGCCAAGCACAAGAAATTGAGATGCTCTTGGCCCGGCACCCCATTCAACCCATTTTTTAACATACTCATTTCCAGTATCTTCATTTGGTCTTGTTGAGGAACTTAATCTCACTGCATAATTGACAACATTATCTGAAATAGGTACTCTCAGTACAAGATCTTGAAAGTCTATGATTGATTCCTTTGAAAAAACTTTTTGCACATCATTTTTTTTGCCAACAGTGGTTTCATTAACAATAGAGACTTCTTCCTCTATTGTTGGATAGCTAATATTCAGATGAAACATAAATCGATCTAACTGAGCTTCTGGAAGTGGGTATGTCCCTTCTTGCTCGATTGGATTTTGCGTAGCTAAAACAAAAAAGGGCTCGTCCATCGTGTACGTATGTCCTCCTGCTGTTACTCTATGTTCTTGCATCGCCTCTAATAGTGCAGCTTGTGTTTTTGGAGGAGTTCTGTTTATTTCATCCGCAAGGACTAGATTTCCAAAAATAGGCCCTTTGTAAAATCTAAATGTTCTTTTTTCTGTCTCAGGATCAATGTCAATTAATTCTGTTCCGGTAATATCACTAGGCATTAGATCAGGCGTGAACTGAATTCTTTTAAAACTAAGGTCACAAATGTCAGCCATCGATTTAATCAGAAGTGTTTTTGCTAGTCCAGGGACGCCAACGAGCAATGTGTGTCCTCTAGTTAATAGAGCAATAAGCATTTGGTCTAATACAACTTTTTGCCCTATTACAATTTTTCCGATTTCAGAAAAAAAGTTTTTCTTTGCTTCAACTAGTTGTTCAAGTTTTTGAGTGTCATTTATAATTTCAGACATTATATCTCTTTTTTTTTATACTAAATAATTGCGGGCAGGAACTTACTTTGATAAGTTAATTTCGAAAAGTGAAATACTTATAATTAAATTGGTTAATTTTAATAAAATGGAATCACCAAAAATATCTCTTGTTGGAAAATCTTTAGATGATCTTATTAATATTTGTGAAACTTTTGATGTAGAAAGATTTAGAGCGGAACAGATATTTAACTGGGTATACAAAAATAAAGTAAATGATTTTAAGGGTCTNAATAATNTTCCTAAAGNTNTNATNAATANCTTAGAAAAANAATATATNATTCATCCNTTNAGNNTCGTNAGNTCNANNANGTCNNCTTCGCNATTAACTAATAAATTCTTATTTAAAACTCAAAGTGGGTCACTTATTGAGTCTGTGTTAATGAATGAAGGGAAAAGGGTTACATTGTGTTTGTCAACTCAAGTAGGTTGTGCATTAGACTGCAAATTTTGTGCGACAGCAAAAATGGGTTTTATTGAAAATTTGGATTCAGGAGAAATTGTAGATCAATATTTATTGATTAGTAAAAGTTTAAATCGGCCTATAACGAATGTTGTTTTTATGGGCATGGGAGAACCATTTCTAAATTATACTAACGTAATTAAAGCAGCAAACTTATTGCATGATCCAAATGGTATTAACCTTGGTTATAAACGCATCACTATTTCTACAGCTGGTATAGTGAAAAGAATTGAACAATTTTCAAAGGAAAGGCAAAAGTTCAAACTCGCCATTAGCCTAAACGGCACCACAAATGCTCAAAGGCTTTCCATCATGCCAGTAACGAAGAATAATCCACTAGAAAATTTATTAAATGTATCAGATAATTATACAAGCTCATCAAACACATGGNTAACGTTTGAATATGTTTTGATTAAAGACTGTAATGATGATTTAAGNGATGCAGATAGGTTAATAACAATTTTAAGCGGTATTAATAAGTGTAAGCTTAATGTCATTCCATATAATATGACGGATGGTANNTTTCAAAGACCAGATGAACAACAAATAAAACTATTTATGAAAAAACTAAACAATGCTCCTTTTCCGGTAACTATACGATGGAGNAAGGGTACGGATATTGATGCTGGATGTGGACAATTAGTNATCAGTGATAANCTAATGAGCACNTGATGTGGTTTTAATAAAAGATCTTCAAGAAAAGTTAAGATTTAATGGAGACACGGGTGTGATTCTTGGTTCCGGNTTAGGTTCTTTAGCAGATGCGTTAAATGAAAAAATTTCTATATCGTTTAATGATATTGAATCCTTTCCTGTTTCTACAGTAAGTGGTCATAATAGTGATTTTGTTTCAGGTTTTTATGATAACAACCAGCTTTTGCTTTCCAGAGGCAGGTTCCACTTTTACGAAGGTTTTGATCTAAATACGATCACCCTTCCAGTTAAAGTTTTTAATCAATTAGGTGTAAAAAATATTATTATAACAAATTCATCTGGAAGTATGAATATAAAAAATGTGCCTGGTGCACTAATGATAATCAATGGGCACTACGACTGCACGTTTATTGAAGNCAGCTCAATGCCAATATTAAAAGANGGAGAAGAATACTATAACTCAAAAATGATTAACAATGCTAAAAAGGCAGCAGCCATGAATAGTATAAAATTATTACAGGGTAAATACTGTTGGACTATGGGNCCTGCATATGAAACCCCGGCAGAAATAAAATTTTTAAGTAAACTTGGNGGTGATGCTGTTGGAATGAGTACAGTCCCAGAAATTGAATATGCAAAAAAATTAAATATGAACATTCTTGTTATCTCTGCTCTAACAAACTTTGCTGCTGGATTAAAAGATACTATATTAACTCACGAAGATGTTTTAGTTAATGCAAAAAAAATAGGGCAGGATTTTGCAAAACTTCTTTTAGAGACAGTAATAAATCTAGATTNAATAATGAAAATAAATATCAATAAAGAAATTCAAAAAATAAGTGNTGATATTTATACATATAGAAGAGACTTCCACCAAAATCCAGAGCTTAGTTTCCAAGAATNTCGTACCGCAGAAACTATCTCGAAATATNTGGATAGTTTTGGTATTACTCATAAAACAAATATTGGGGAAACGGGTATTGTTGGAGAAATAGATTTTGGAGAAGGTCCCACGATTGCATTAAGAGCGGACATGGATGCATTACCTATTCAAGAGATAGGTGATTTAGAATATAAATCAAAAAATGAAGGCGTTATGCATGCGTGTGGGCATGATGGACATATGGCAATATTACTTGGTGNGGCGAATGTTTTATCAAAAAACAAAAAAATAAAAAAAGGTAAAATAAGATTTATTTTTCAACCTGCAGAAGAAGGTGGTGGTGGTGCGAGATATATGATTGAAGATGGTTGCCTTGAAGGAGTAGATGAAATATATGGACTGCATCTTTGGAACTACCAACCTTTAGGTGAAATTGGGGTTAAAGAGGGACCTATAATGGCGGCAGCAGATATGTTTGACATAATTGTAAAAGGCAAAGGGGGGCATGGAGCGGCTCCTCAAGGTACTATTGATGCAATAGTGGTTGCCAGTCACCTGGTTACTGCGTTACAGACTATTGTTAGTAGGGATACTAATCCATTAGAAAATACTGTGGTAACAATTGGGAAAATTAGCGGAGGTGAAAACTTTAATGTTATTGCTGATCAGGTAAAGCTTTCAGGGACAACTCGAGCCTATACCGAAAAAAATCGTATTATGATTAAAAATAGAATGAAAGATATAATTGATGGCGTTTCAAAAGCGTTTGGTACGGAAATAGTACTTAATTATAAAGAAGGGTATCCACCAACGATTAATCACCAGCTTCCTACAAAACATATTCTAGATGCAGCATCTCAGGTNGTAGGGAAAGGTGCTGGANTTCCTTATCTTTCTATGGGCGGCGAAGATTTTTCATACTATCTACAAAATATACCGGGCTGTTTTTTCTTTGTTGGGTCAGCNCCAGATGAAAAAGACACCTTATCCACGCCACATCACTGTTCACACTTTAACATAGATGAACGCGCATTATTAGTTGGAGCATCTGTCTATATTAGTCTTATAAAAAATATTCTAGGCTAAAAATGTATTTTATCATTTTTGGAATTTTTCCATTCTTGATTAGTGCACAGGTTCTAGTTACAGACCTGGTTGATGCGGTTAATCCTGATGGTAGACTAATCAAATATTTAGAGAAAGATTCAGTGCCCTATACAGGTAAAGTATTTAATTATTATAATAACGGGGTTAAAGAATTGAAAGGAAATTATAATCGGGGATTAAAAGAAGGAAAGTGGGTTTGGTGGCATACCAATGGTAAAAGGCATAAAGTAGGCTACTTCAAAAACTCTGTTGAAGATAGTCTGTGGCAGTGGTGGTTTTCAAAGGGGCNATTAAAAACAAGAGGTNAATATATCGATGGTAAAAAAGAAGGCAGGTGGAGCGAATGGTATAATAATGGAAAGTTGNTTTACTCTTATTCATACATAAATGACAGATTAAATGGCAAATGTATTGAAAGGTATGAAAATGGAAAAAAGAGATCTGAGATACTATATCGTAAGGGTGCCAAAAGTGGAATTGATAAATTGTGGACAGAAAGAGGGTTGCCTGACTATGAATACAGATGGAAAGATGGAGTCAAAGATGGTCTTCAAACTGACTGGAGTGAGAGTGGCTTGATTATATATAAANATCATTATTCAAAAGGTATTTTTCATGGCGATTTCATAGAATATTTTGATGATGGTCAAGAATCAATTATTGGGAGATATAAAATAGGGAATAAAATTGGNCCATGGACTTGGAATTATAAAGATGGCTTGGTCGCATTAAGTGGAAACTATAAAAATGATATACCAGTAGGATCTTGGTATTGGATAAGAGCTAATAAGTCAGAGATGGTAACTGTGGATACACCCGATGTAGATTGGGTGAATAAAAGAATTAGGGAGTGGGAAAAAATTAACAATTAGTAACCTATTGCAGAAGTTTCATCTCTGCAATCACCACCGCCATATAGTCCATCATCAGATATGATAATACCATTTGCTACTCCCATATAAGGATCACTATCGTATAGTTTAATTATATGCCCACGTGATTCTAGGTTTTTAATAATATCTTTGCTCAGACCGTTGGGTTCGATATAGATCGTGTTTGCAGGGAGCCACTGATGATGAAACCTAGGTGCACACACGGCCTCTTTTATGTCCATATCATGGACAAATACATTTAATATGCACTGTAAAACGATTGTAATAATTTTTGATCCACCGGGCGACCCAATCGTCATGATTGGAATTCCATCATACATTAAGATCGTTGGTGTCATTGAACTAAGGGGTCTTTTATTAGGCTCAATTGCGTTTGCTTTATCACCAACAAGGCCCCAGTTGTTAGATGTACCTGGTTTGATAGAAAAATCGTCCATCTCATTATTTAATAAAAATCCAGCACCTTCTACAACATGTTTATTACCAAAATTTGTGTTCAGCGTAGTAGTAATAGCAACCGCGTTACCCTCTTTGTCTACAACAGAATAGTGTGTGGTCTCAGTACTTTCATGATCACTAAAGCTACCTGGAAATACTTTATTGCTTGGAATAATATTTTTTATAGAAATATTTGACATTCTTTTTTTTGCATAACCTTTTGATAAAAACATATTTCTAGGGTTATTCCAATAATCTGGATCTCCAAGATGCTGAGCTCTATCAGCATAGGCGTGTTTAGCGACTTCTGATAAAAGGTGTACATAGCCTGCTGAGTTCCAGCCCAGAGTGTCAATTTCAAAATTTTCGAGTGCATTCAGCATATGTATGAGTAAAAGGCCTCCTGAACTGGGAGGCCCCATTGAAATAATCTCAATATCCCTAAATGATCCAATCACAGGTTCACGATATACAGAACTGTATTTTTCAAGATCATATGCAGTGATTAGGCCATTGCTTTTTTGCATCTCTTTTACAATTAGATCAGCTGTGAGCCCTTTGTAAAAGCCATCTATACCATTTTTTGCTATACGTTTTAATGTCTTAGCCAGATCTTTTTGTACAAAAAGATCACCTTGTTTCCATGGTCTATTATCTTTTCGAATAAATATTATTGATGCACCCTTGTTTGATGCAAAGTTATCTTTATAGCTGTTGAATAGTTCAGCCTGATAATAGGATAATAAAAAGCCTTTTTCTGCTAGTCTAATTGCTGAAGATAGCAGTCGCTGTAGACGAATATTGCCTGAGCCATGATCAGACCATGCACTTAGCAGACCATGCACAGTCCCGGGAACGCCACTTGAGGCTCTTGAAGTAAGTGACATACCTGGGATCACAAAACCATTGTTATCCAAAAACATATCTCTATGTGACCTTGAAGGGGCTTTCTCTCGATGATCTTGAGAGAAAATCTTGCCATCAGATGTTGCTCCTATTATAAAACCTCCACCACCTAAATTTCCATTTTCTGGGCAGGTAACAGCTAGTGTAAAACCAATAGCGACTGCTGCATCTATTGCATTTCCGCCTTTTTTTAGAATAGTCACTCCGGCCTCTGAGGCGTGCACGTTTGTAGAGACAACCATACCATTCTCGCCAAAAACAGGGTTTGGAGAAGCGGCGTATAAAGAGCTAATAACCGTAATTAGAAGCAATATATATATTTTCATAAAACTAAAGTATTGATTAAACCAGGCTCGACTGAATTATATTTAAAATATCATCGATTGCAATACGATCTTGCTTTTGCGTATCTCTGTGGCGAAGGGTAACTGTATTATCTTCCATTGTCTGATGGTCCACTGTGATTCCATATGGTGTACCAGCTTCGTCTTGCCTATAATAACGTTTTCCAATAGAACCTTGCTGATCAAATAGAATATTAAAATGGGGTCTTAGGATATCTACGATAGCTCTTGCTTTTTCTGGAAGACCATCTTTTTTTACAAGTGGACAGATAACGGCTTTAATAGGGGCAATTTTGGGATGAAATTTCATTACAGTACGGTTATTTTCAGTATCTTCCCAGTACGCATCTGAAAGAACTGCTAGCATCATTCTATTGAGGCCAGCAGATGTTTCTATTATGTATGGGAGATATCGTTCATTCGCTACTTGATCAAAGTATTTTAAATTTTTCCCTGAATATTCTTCATGCCTTGCTAGATCAAAATCTGTTCGATTATGAATCCCTTCAATCTCAGACCATCCGAAAGGGAAATTATATTCTATGTCCCAGGCCTCTTTTGCATAGTGAGCTAGCTCCCCTTCAACGTGTTCATGAAATCTGATATTTTTTTCATTTATACCAAGAGTTTCAGTATAAAAATTTACCCGCTTCTCTTTCCACTCTCTCATTGCCTCATTATCATTTTCAGGCTTAACAAAATACTGCATTTCCATTTGCTCAAACTCACGGGTTCTAAAAATAAAATTTCTAGCAATAATCTCATTGCGAAATGCTTTTCCGATTTGTGCTATTCCAAAAGGGATTTTCATTCTGGTTGACCCTTGAACTAGTTGATAGTTTACATAGATGCCTTGTGCTGTTTCTGGTCTTAAGTATGCAGTGGAACCTGATTCTTCTACAGGCCCGACTTGGGTCTTAAACATTAAGTTAAACTGTCGAGGAGAGGTCATCATTCCAGTCGTTCCACATTTTGGACATTTTATTTTATTCCATTTTTCATTTTCTATATCATCTGATAAATCATCGGCACGATATCTTGATTTACATTGTTTACAATCAACAAGTGGGTCATGAAACTCACCAACGTGCCCAGAGGCTTCCCAAATTTTTGGATGCATCAATATTCCACTGTCTAGCCCAACAATATTTTCATGAATTTGCGTCATTTCTCGCCACCAATAGCTTGCAATATTGTTCTTGAGTTCTACACCAAGTGGTCCATAATCATAAACGGCACCAAAACCTCCATATATTTCTGAACTTTGATAAACAAAACCTCTTTGTTTGCAAAGTGAAACTATTTTTTCTATAGTNTTATTCATTTCTTTCTTTTTCTTTTACGAGGTTTTTTTGGAGCTGCTCTTCTCATGTTAATTAGAGTTATTGCCTCTTGCAGGGTTAAAGATGCAGGGTCATTATCNGATTTTAGTGCGGCATTTACTTTNCCATCAGAAACATATGGNCCATACCTGCCTTCTTTTAGGATGAGNTCCTCACCGGTTTCAGGATGTTTCCCAAGAGTTTTAAGTTCGCTGGAACCTTTTTTAGATTTACTTAATATTTCAACCGCTTGGTCCAGTGTAACATTTAATGGAGTTATATCACCTATAAGTCGNGCATTCGATTTTTCCATTTTTAGGTAAGGACCATATCTCCCATAGTCTGCTGTAATTGGAGTATTTGTTTCAGGGTGCATNCCGACGGTTCTTGGTAATGATAACAAACTTATTGCCAAGCTAAGTTCAACCTTATCAATATCTGTTCCCTTGGGAATAGCTTTACGTTTTGTTGTCTCTCCAAGCTGAACATAGTAACCATATGGCCCTTTTTTTAATAATATATTTTCATCTGTATCTGGATCTTTACCCAAGGATTCATCGTTTCTCTGATCTTTAAAAAGAGCATCGATTATATCATTAGTAAGGTCTCCTACAAACACATCTTGTGGAATCGATCTTGAGTCATCATCTTTACGAAGATATGGCCCGAATTTTCCAATTCTTGCTTCAATATTATTATC
Source organism: Fidelibacterota bacterium (assembly GCA_002713885.1). Classification (GTDB taxonomy): domain Bacteria; phylum Fidelibacterota; class Marinisomatia; order Marinisomatales; family UBA1611; genus TMED80. Next base: position 986 of record PAVC01000035.1, on the reverse strand, counting down.
TAATCCATCAGGAAGGGGTATAGTACATGCTTTACCTATGTCCACCTTTTCGTCAAGCATCGTCTCTAACCCCGAAAAGTCATTGTTCCCAAAATAGAAATCTTTCATAAATGGCAGGGGCTCTAATTCCCCTCTAGATATTGCATCTAACTCGTTTTCCATTTTTGCTGTAAAGTTTTTATCCACTANGGTTGTAAAATGATTTTCTAACAGTTGTGTAATAGCCAATCCTAAATAAGTTGGTGAGAGATTGGTCTTTGTTTTTTCNACATAACCTCTTCGGACTATTGTGTCAAGTATGGATGCAAAAGTCGATGGTCTTCCTATGCCATTAGACTCCATTTCTTTAACCAGAGATGCTTCTGTAAATCGTGCAGGGGGTTTTGTTTTATGGCCCTGAGCAGNAAGACTAGAACAAACAAGCTCTTCATCGACTGATAAATCAGGAAGAATTTTTTCTTTATTCGCAAGCTCAGCATCAGGATTATCTCTNCCTTCAACATATATCTTCATGTAACCCGGGAAAACAATGATCTGGCCACTAGCTTTAAACTCAGTTTCTTTGTTAGCGATGACTACTGATGTTTGTTTTAATTTGGCTGGCAGCATTTGGCTGGCAATTGTTCTTTGCCAAATTAGTTCATACAATTTTGCAACTTCCGCACCCAGTTTTGAGTTTACATCATCAACACTTAAGAATACTTTGTGTGCGGGNCTAATTGCTTCATGCGCTTCCTGAGCATTTTTCACNTTGGTCNNGTATTGATTAGGCATTTTTGGCAGATAATCATCCCCAAAAAGCTTAGAAATAAGACTTCTTGAGCCATTCAAGGCCTCTTCAGAAAGATGGGTAGAATCTGTTCTCATATATGTGATAAAACCATTTTCATATAGTTGTTGAGCGACTCTCATTGTATTTTTTGCCGAGAAACGTAATTTACGAGCTGCTTCCTGTTGTAACGTACTCGTTGTGAAAGGAGGCTTTG